>NYST01000033.1 GCA_002683155.1 Methanobacteriota archaeon
CCTATGTCTCTGTTGTCGAATCGAATTACATGGTGGCCTTGGTCGGCGAATTGTTGGAGGAACTCTTCTGGCCATGCAGTCATTTGAGCTCCGAAACCCATAATGAAGAGAACGGGAGGGGCGCTTTGGTCTCCGAACGTGTCGTATTCGATTGTTAATCCATTGGCTTCAGCTTGTGGCATTTCGCTCCCCCTTTTAACGTTGTTGATGTATTTTGACTATGTTGTGTGAATGACTAAAGAACTATGGCAGTGCACGGCAACAGAACTTGCAAATCTTATCGCTTCAAAAGAAGCCTCGAGTAGTGAAGTTATTGATGCTCATTTAAACCGTATCGGTGAAGTTAACGGGCACCTCAATGCGGTAACAAAGGTTTTGGAAGAAGAAGCTCGGGCTGATGCCGCAAACGCTGATGCAGCGGTTATGGCCGGAGACGAACTTGGCCCTTTCCACGGGGTGCCTTTCACTATTAAAGAAAATATTGATGTTGCTAATACTCCTACCACTCAGGGTTTACCAATCTTCGCTAACCGTATTTCTGCTGTTGACGCCCCGTTAGTGGAACGTATGCGTAATGCCGGGGCAGTCGCCTTAGCTCGAACCAATCTTCCAGAACTTGGGTTGCGTGTAAGCACCAATAACCCTTTGCATGGGTTAACTCGCAACCCTTGGCATCCAGATTTGACCGCTGGGGGTTCAAGTGGCGGTGAAGGCTCAGCTTTAGGTTCTGGAATGTCGCCCTTTGGAATAGGAAACGATATTGGAGGCTCGGTAAGAAATCCGGCTTTTTGTTGTGGAATTACCTCTTTGAAACCCACCCATGGTCGTGTTCCTTGGTTTAGCTCTTTTGCTGAAGATCAAAATATTGGCTTACCAGCTTGGATGATGTGCACAGATGGGCCCATGGCCCGTTCAGTTTCTGATCTTTGGACAGGAATGGCGGTACTTAATGGTCGTGACGAGCGTGACCCACGCTCAGTTACCGTTGCGTTAGAAGGCCCAGAAGCACCAAAAAGGGCGGCAGTTTTAAGACAGGTCCCTGGAGTTGACTGTGATCCATGGGTACTTGATGGTGTAGATAAAGCCGTTGCGGCTTTAGAAGCAGCCGGATGGGAAGTCGTTGAAGCTGTCCCACCTGAGATAGAGCAATGTGGAATAGTTTGGGCTCACCTAATGTCAAATGATCTCATTGGCACAGTGCTTGAAGAGTCTCTAGAAGTAGTGAAACTTGTCATGAGCGAAGAATTGATAAATAGTCTCATGAATCTGGCCAACGAATATCCGTCTGATCAAATGTCGTCCACAGTTGTCCATACCGAGTATGTGCGTTTAAGTCGCCTGTGGAGCCACTTCTTTGTTGACTATCCGGTGCTGATTATGCCGACGTGGACCAGTAAACCCTTTATACATGATGCGGATATAGCGAATCCGGAAACTGATTGGATGCGTGACTTACTTGCATGCATTTTGCCTCCGAACATTTTGAATCTTCCTGCCGCTTCTGTGCCGGTGGGGATCGCTGACGGATTGCCGCAAAGTGTGCAATGTGTATCAGATAGATGGCGGGATGACTTAGCTCTTAGCGCTGCAGAAGATATTGAAACTCAACTAGGAATTTTCACTCCAATTAACCCAATTATCTAGGGAGTTTGTACTCCGCGGATTAGTTTTACTGGCACTCCAGCAGCTGTAGTGAGTTGACCAGTGGCATGTACTCCTCTGGCTGTTAATGCTTCCGCTATTTCATCTACGTAAACGTTTGTTAATTCATCTTCGTGACCATGATGTGTGGCATGGAGAGGGTGATCAGAGTGGGTGAAATCTTCGTCTAATAACACGATGCGCCCACCAGGCGCTAACACTCTTGCTAGTTCGTCAAAAGCGGCTTCAAGATCTACCCAATGATGAACTGCGTTCACTGTCCATACTGCATCAATTGTTTTATCTTCTACCGGCAGAGTTTCAGCTACTCCATCTGCGACAACTATTTGGCTGCGCGCTTTTTGTCCTAACCGTCTTATGGAAAGAATTGTTCTCATAAAAGATGAGGGTTCTACCGCTATTACTTTTGCTCCTTGACGTGCCGCAGCGACCGTGGCGGGACCCATCCCTGCTCCAATGTCTATAACCGTTTCTCCAGGTTTGATTTCGACTAATTGCAAAGTGGCACGGTTAATGTCTGATTGCCAAAATTTTCGTATTTTAGTTAGCCAATGAAATTTGGCTTTTAGTTTCTTGTCATGTTCGTGACGGTACTGGTCGTGACTCATTCAGACCTCAAAATTGTTTTCAATATTTCCACGAAACGGAAGATATCAGTAAAGGAATTGTAAAGAGGGACAGGGGCGATTCGTATGACATCGGGGTACCTCCAGTCGCATGACACTCCGGATTCTTCAAGTTCGCGAAAAACGTCTTGACCTTCTTTACCTTCCGCTATGACTCGTAGAGAGAATTGACATCCGCGTTCTTGTAGGTCCTTAGGAGTAATGACTTCTATTTCTTCTGAAAGGTTCTCTTCTAAAAGAAAATCTAAGTATCGGATTTGTTTCTCACTTTTTTCCCTTAACGGAGTCATACCTCCAGCGAGATCGAAAACATTTAATGCTGCTCGTATCGGAACCATTGAGAATATGGAGGAATTTGAAAGTTGCCATGCATCTACCGTGGGAATTGGGTCGAATACAGTTTCCATTTCGAATCTGGTTTCCGTATTTGTCCCCCACCATCCTTCAAATCGGTTGATGTCTAGTTTGTTGAGATGCTGTTCATGAACAAAACATCCAGCTATAGCTCCTGGACCGCCATTCACGTATTTGTAGTTGCACCAAACTGCAAAATCTGCGGACCAGTCATGTAGTTCCAAAGGGATGTTGCCGACTGCATGGGCGAGATCAAAACCGACAGTGGCTCCGGCTTGATGTCCGAGTTCAACAATGTCAGCCATCGGGAAAACTTGTCCGGTGTAATACTGAATTCCGGGAAGTAAAACGAGAGCGAGTTCATCTTGGTGTTCTTCTATTAGCGCAGCAATATCTTCATATCGAATAAGTTCTTCACCTGGGCGAGGGCCCACTATGACAAGTGCGTCTTCTGGAGATAAACCGTGGTGGCGTATCTGAGATTCAACGGCGAAATGATCGGAGGGAAAAGCATGGCCTTCGATAAGGATTTTGTACCTTTTCTCATTCGGCCGATAAAAAGTCACCATCATGAGGTGAAGGTTGACTGTCAGACCGTTCATTACTACAACCTCTTCTGGTTTACCCCCCGTTAACGCTGCCATTTGTTTATTTATAGGTTCGTGATAAGAAGCCCATGGATGATCAAGTTCACGATCAGTTCCTGCGTGTCCACGCACCCCGAGCCTCCCCCATTTATTCATTTCTGCATTCATATAGTCTCGGGAAGATAGGGGAAGAAGCCCTAACGAGTTTCCGACTAGATATATCTCCTCTTCACCATTCGGGGTTACGGTCATTTCGAATTCATCCCGGAGAGAAGCTAAGGGGTCTTCTTGATCTAATTGTTGAGCGCATTCAAGTGAATTGTTAAAGGTGTTAGTCATTTGTTATCCCAAAAAAGTTTGCCGCATTGTCATGTAACACTGCCTGTTTAGTTGCATCATCAATCAATTCTGAATTCTCAATCATTTCGCCGGGGTGTACCTCTCCCAAAGGAAATGGGTAGTCCGATCCCATCATGACTCTTGTTTCGCCCATTACATCAAGAAGGAATCGGAGTGTTTTGTCGTCAAAGACTGCTGAATCAACACTGAATCTTTCAACATACTCAGATGGAGGACGTGGGCAGTCTTGGCGAACAAGTTCGTGGCGATGCCATGCATTGTCTAGTCTTCCTAGCAGCATGGCGAAACTGCCGCCCCCGTGAGCGAAACATACTTTTAAATCTTTTGGGAGCCGCTCAAACGCTCCGGAAAGAATTAATGAAAGAATCGATAAATGCGTTTCAGCAGGCATGCCTACAAGCCATTGAAGCATGTATTTAGGCATTCTTTCTGAGGCCATCATGTCCCACGGATGTATAAGTACCGGAATTCCCTCTGTGGCGCAGTAGTGGAGGAACCGAATCATCTCTGGATCGTCAAAATTCCTTCCATTTACATGTGTTCCAAGATGCACTCCCACGTGACCAGCAGCCATTGAGCGAGATACTTCTATACAGGCTTGGTCAACATCTTGAAGAGGAACCTGACATAAGGAATAAAGCCTTTGAGGATTAGTTTCACAGGATCCTGCCCCAAAGTCATTGATTCGCGCTGACCAGCGCGCCACATTTTTTGAGTCAGAAGTGTAAGAGAATAGAAGCGGGGTGGGCGAAATGATTTGAACGTCTATTTCATTATCGTCCATCTCTTTGAGACGCTCGACTGGATCCCATAGAGGCGATTGCACTAAACGATACTCCGTGTCTCCATCCATCATCATGCCTGAATCATCGCCATTGACGTTCAACCATGGTGGCTTAGCAAACATAAAAGATTCTGCTTCTTCTTTTCCGATAGTTGGGAAAAAATGGGCGTGGGTATCTATTTTCAAGATTTCTCTCTAGAAGGGTGCAAATGCCCGCATGAACTGCAAGTTCGTTTCTCTTCATCGCTATAGAAGGCATCAAATATCGGGGGAAGGTCATCTACGATTGATTTGACTACAACTTCAACCCGGTAAACAAGGTTGTAACATTTGGGGCAATACCACTCAAATGCTTCAACACCATCTGGAGGTCGAGCTGGTTCGATTACCAATCCGATACTTCCCGGTTCGGGTCGTTGCGGCGAATGACGAGTGTGCGCGGGGAGAAAAAATATCTCCCCTTCATTAATTTCGATATCTAGCGGGGGTTGACCTGGCTCTTCGATCACACGAAGAATCATGTTGCCTTCAATCTGGTAAAAGAATTCATCTACGGGATCATCGTGATAATCGGTGCGTTCGTTTGGTCCGGCCACAATAAATGCCATTAACTCTCCGTCATCCCAAATCATTTTGTTTCCTACGGGAGGTTTTAAGATTTCGCGATGCTCGTCTATCCACGCTTGGATATTTATTGCTTTCATGTTATGAATTGAAGGCATTACGACCCCTAGTTTGGCTGCGGCTTGTAAGCGGTTGCGGTTATCTCAATCAGGAGATGAGGGTGATGTAGTTGGTTAATGCCAACTGTAGTCCGAGCAGGTCCTGACTCATCAAAGAACTCGCCATACACCTCGTTATAGCCCTCAAAATCTTTCATATCTATAAGAACCGCTGATATTTGTACGACGTCTTCGAGGGTCGCTTCCGCTGCATTGAGGATGCTGCCTATGCTCTCTATTGTCGCTCGTGTTTGTTCTTTTATATCAAGTTCTACCTGTCCAGATTTATTTTCTATCGCTCCGACATATGTGTTGTCTGGGCGGCGAGAAGTGGTTCCGGAGACAAATATGAAGTCTCCTGCTCTTCGATAATGCGGATATCTTCCCTTAGGTTCTGGCTTATCGGGAAGCACTGCAGCATTCTCAGTCATCTTCTCCCCTTTTGGTCGGCTGTTTTGTTCTTTCTCATTTCAAGCGTTACCCAAGTTCTCCTAAACCAAGCTCTCTGCTGATAACTATGCGCTGTATTTCACTAGTTCCTTCACCAATTTCAAGAACTTTTGCGTCACGGTAATA
>NYST01000034.1 GCA_002683155.1 Methanobacteriota archaeon
CCTTACTCGCTCAAGTTAACTCTAGATGGAAAGGAGTACACCAGGGATCTGACTTACAGTACGATACAGTGGGACTCATCCCAATGGACCGGGGCAGACGCACTCACTCTCGACATCACAGGAGTTGATGGGATTGCTCGAGGTGTTGTAAAGGAGGATCCAGACAGATGCAGTGGAGATGCAGAGAACTGTCTTGTCGGAGTTGTAATGTCAGGTTGGTCCGGACTGGACACGGGGGCCGAATATCCAGCCAGGATGCCATTTGCCGATTTCACCGTTGAAGCGGTCCTAATGGAAGGAAATGACGTGGCGATTGACTATCCCACAATAACTGTAACAAACACAGTAGCCACTTGGGACTCAAATGGAGGTTTATTTGGTTCTGGCTCAGGTTATTGGGGTGACTACGGGTCTGAATTCGCAATGGGAGGCTCCGTTTTTGATGCAAACTTCGGCAAGTACGTTCCCAAGGACGAGTTCGACTCCGCTGGAGACTATGGGTGCTATTCATTCACCATCACAGTTAGCCAGGAGGGGAGTAACCCACTTACCGATACTTCCTACTACGAGTACAGCACTAGTAATTCGAATGATATCTGGGCATCCGTATCAAGCTGTTAGTCAGTCATTGATGCTCGAGAGGAACTCTCTCATCCTTTCCGTCTTAGGTTCGTCGATAATCGAAGAGGGCCCATCCTCTGCAATAAGGCCTTGATCCATGTATATCACACGGTCTGCAACATCCCTTGCAAAGCCGATCTCGTGAGTAACGACCACCATGGTCATCCCTTCTTCTGCAAGTCCTTGGATAGTCTCGAGAACAGAACCAATTAGTTCGGGGTCAAGAGCGCTAGTGGGCTCATCGAAAAGCATAACCTCGGGCTTCATCGCCAGCGCCCTGGCAATAGCCACCCTCTGTTTCTGCCCACCTGATAGGTTTCCTGGATAAGCATCGACTCTGTCTAGCATATCTACCCTTTCCAGCACCTTGCGAGCCTCCGATCTGGCCTCTTCCCTCCCCATCCCCCTTACGTGAATCAGACCTAGGGAGACATTGTCGATAACCCTCAAATGGGAGAATAACTCGAAGGATTGGAAGACCATGCCAATTCGAGAGCGCACTTCGTTGATGTCCGCGGCGGGGGTATTGATCTTCTCGCCCTTTAGTCTCACGACGCCTTTGGTCGGCTCTATCAGGCGGTTGATACACCTCAGAACGGTCGACTTGCCACTCCCGGAAGAGCCAATAATCGCCAGAGAATCTCCCTCCTTGACTTCGAATGAGACTCCTCTGACCGCATGTACCCCGCCCACGTATGTCTTTTCCATGTCTTCGACGCTTAGGATAATTTCAGTCATTCAAGCACCTCCTGAGATGCCAAGTCCTGGTATCCTGGTCTTTTCTTCTAGATACCTTAGGAAAAGGGCTAGTGTCCAAGTAATCAGGAAGTAGGAGATCAGGACCATCCCCCAGGTCCAGAAAACTTGGAATGTCGTGGCAACTATCAGCTTGCCTTGCCTCGTAATCTCCGCATAACCGATTATCATTGCTAAGGATGAGTTCAGGACTAGGTTGACCATCTCGTTGCCCAGCGGAGGTATGCATATCCTGACGGCCTGAGGCATTACTACCAGCCTCATTGATTGCATGTAGTTCAAGCCAATGCTCCTTCCAGCCTCCATCTGGCCCGATGGTATTGCAGCGATAGCCCCTCTGATCGTTTCACATTGGTAGGCACCTGAGTTCAATCCAAGTGCGAATATCGCACTGATATATGCCCTGTCCTCTAGGATGCCACCTATTGGCCTGCCATAGGCTAGAGACTCCGGATTTGTCTCGTAAACAACAAAAATATCGGTGATGAAGTTTGAATTCCCCTCTAGGTAATCGAAGTCGAAAAGCATCATCCCCGGGTCCTGCAACCTCCTTCCCAGTTCAAATCCAAAGTGGATGAACATGAATTGGACAAGAAGAGGCGTGTTCCTGAAAATGTCCGTATAAACTGTGGCTATTGTATTCAGTGGCCTAATTCCCCAAGGGTTCAGAGAAATATTGCTCCGACCTAAGCTCAATTCCCTGATTGAGAAGTCCCCATTGCAGGATAAGAAGATTGTTCCAAGAACCGCCATTCCAACACCAAATAGAATCCAGAACACCGCACTAGGAGCCCCTATGGGTGAGTAGATATGCTCCCAACCATCCAGATTTAGAGCGCTAATGTCATCAAGGTTGGAGAAAATACGATGTATTCCGAAAGCAAGTAATGCCACCCCTATCACCCGAATTGCGATGACATTCAGGGGCTCACTGGCGGCAATTTGCAGCGATCTCTCTTTGCAGTAACCCATTACCCCATTAAGTGGGTTATCCAGATTCCACCTCTTGGCCAAACCCGTCGCCTTAACCACTGAGATGGGAATCTGCATCAGAACCCAAATCGGAGTTACAATGAACACCAACAAAATCTGGAATCGGTTGGTCTGTGCCACATTCTTCAGAGTGGTTGGCGATGTCTTAAGCATCGAGAGAATTATTCCGAGTGAGAAACCCATAATTATGCCAAAGATGACAATCTTGGCTGTTGCAACGAGTCCATCCATCAGACGCTCCTTGGAATAATCTACGAACTGACCAAAGTCATTGAAGTCAATCACTTCGAATCCAACAAACTCCTCTGAACCAGCATTCTCTGTCCTCAGTATCGAGCCATTTTCACCTATCGCTATCCCTCTGAAACCGTCTTGCATCGCGAACCCATTGAATGAAGTCTCATTCGAAAGGGGAATCATCTGCTGGGAGACGATATTGCCTCCATCCAGGCTAATTGCCAGATATCCGCTCGAACCAGAAAGCAGTAATTTGAATTGACCAATAACATCGATATTCGAAACATCTGAATCCAAAGTAGAACCACCTACTTCGAACTCACTCCCCCCTCCAGGGGGATACTCTCTTTCGATTTCCACAATGCTCCAGACAAAGCCTACCGGGACATTCCCTTCCCTAGATGACTTCAGGATATGTCCTTCATCGGAGATTGCGTATGCCCTTATGCTGCTATGGTACTCAATGTCAATAATGCCGGTCGCAGAAACCTCGCTAGGAGCATCCCTGTACTCCCAGCTCGCCCCTCCATCCGTAGAAGCCATTATTGCCCCTTTCTCCCCAGAAACTAGGCCATTATCGGAATCCAAGAATGAGATGCTAAAATAATCAATCTCTCCTTGGCTACTCGCTGAGTTCCAATCCGCACTTCCATCCTCTGAAATCTCACAAGTCCAAATCTCATCCTGTTGGATGACTACAAAACTGCTGTTTCCAGTGAGAGCAATGTCCGTGATGTCTCCGAATAAACTAGTACTAACATCAGTCCAAACTCCATCCCTCATGAATAAGATTGTCCCATCATTTCCAGATACTGCCATTGATCCAAAGTTTGAATCAGAAGAAGTAAGATCTTGATTTACCGAAATACCAGATTCGGACCAAGTCCCCCCTCCGTCAATGCTGCTGATCATAATGCCACCAGTTCCGAAAGCCCAGAATTCACCTTCATGGAATTCTGCCGTTAGAAGATCGGACTCCGTCCCGCTATCTACCATTGCCCAACCACTCCTGACTTCCTGTGCAGAAGCTCCACTTATCGAGACAAATAGGGCTACTATCGCCAAGGTAGCAATCAAATCTTTGCGCTTCGGCCACCCCATGAATCGCTCTGTCGAAGCTTCCGTTACCATGCTACCCTTTCGCTCGTTTAGACTCGAGGATTTAGTCTAGACGCCTATTTCGCAAGAATCAATCTCTGGCATCCAATGGGCAATATTGATGGGGGAATTCTCTCCGATACTGGCTATGGGAGAATTGTTGTACAGTGGAAAGGTTAAGCAGGTATGGAGTACCGATGATCCAGATATTATTGAATTTAGATATACCAATCAGATTTCAGTCTTCGATCAGATCATTCCGAGCCTAATTCCTAGGAAGGGCGAGTCACTTAACAGGGCTTCCTGCCACTGGTTCGATTTGGTGGAGAAAGAGGGAATTTGCAAGACTCATGTTATCGAGATGAATGCTCCAGACAGGGTACTAGCTCGTCGTTTTGACGTAATCAGAGAACCTGGTGCCATCCCCAAGGATGCTGAGAACTTCTTCGTTCCATTGGAGGTAATCTGTCGACACTACTTAGCTGGAACTGCCTGGAGGAGGTATCAGAGGGGAGAGGTAAAATCCGAGGATTTCGGATTCGATCAGGGGGAGGACCTTCATGAGGGAGTTAGACTCCCAGAGCCATTCTTGGAGGTATCCACAAAATTCGAGAAGTTTGATAGAAATCTGGATAGAGAGGAGGCATTGGAGATTTCCAATCTTGACCCAGAGGAACTGGACGCGATTCTGGAGATTGTGCTTGAAGTTGACTCGGTTATCGATCGCGAGACTTCGAAGAGAGGCCTTATCCACGTCGATGGGAAGAAGGAATTCGCTTTGGGACCTGGGAGGGAACCTATCCTAATCGACTCCTTTGGGACATTGGATGAGGATAGGTGGTGGGACTCTAAGGCATACGAAGGCGGCGAGATAGTGCAACTTTCCAAGGAAGCGGTTAGGAAGCACTACATCGAAACCGGGCATCATGCTGCACTTTACGAAGCCCGGCAGTCAAACTCCGAGGAACCACCAATACCCGCCCTCCCCAATTCCATAATTGAAAGTACGGCTGAACTATACGCAAGCATGTTCCAGCGCCTTACTGGAGAGGCACTCTGATGGGGACCCATGAGTACGAAGACGATCCCAGAAACGATACGGTACTAATTTCCGTTAACGGAGAACTTTTCCCTCGTGGCGAAGCTATGGTCTCAGTCTTCGATGCGGGATTCCTGCTAGGGGATGGCGTCTGGGAGTCATTCAGACTCCACGAGGGGAAACTTGTCTTCATTGAAGAGCACATGGACAGACTCTTCCGAGGCGCATCAGAGATTTCCCTGGAGCCGGGCAAGTCGAGGACCCAGATATTGGATGAAATAGATCGAGTAATTTCTGCGAATGAGATGCACGATCAAGTCCATCTCAGACTAATTATTTCCAGGGGGTTGAAGCCTACTCCATATCAAGCACCATGGGTGATCGCATCCCCTCCAACCATTGTCATCATTCCAGAATACAAGAAAGCAAATCCTAGGAGGGCAGTAGAAGGAATCAGCCTCGTCTCAGTAGATGTTAGGAGGAGCGGACCAGATATCCAGAATCCGAGGATTAACAGCCTTTCCAAGCATAACTGCATCGCAGCTTGCATCGAAGCAGCAGAGAAAGGTGGCGATGAGGGGCTGATGATGGATCCACACGGGTTTGTCTCTACTTGCAATTCGACTCACTTCTTCATGGTGAAGGGAGGAGAGGTCTGGACATCATCGGGAGAGTATTGCCTAGAGGGAATCACTAGGGCAAAGGTACTGGAGTTATGCGCTAGCAACGCAATACCATTCTCCGAGAGAAACTTCACATTCGAAGATGTGAACTCGGCAGAAGAGGCGTTCGTAACTGGGACCTTTGCAGGCCTAACTCCGGTCACCTCATTCGATGGAAGGCCAGTTGGGGACGGTAGGAGGGGGGCTATGTGCGAACAACTGCAGAATCTATACCGGGAACTAGTTAGGAGTTAGAATCTTGTCTGAAGGGATAACATTAGCAATGTGGTCTGGTCCTCGCAATATCTCCACTGCGATGATGTATTCCTTCGACAATAGGGAAGATTGCTATGCCACAGATGAGCCACTATATGCTAACTTCCTCATGTCCACGGGAGTGAATCACCCCGGTGCAAGGGAGGTAATCAAGCACCATGAGACCAATCTTGAATCCGTAATATCAAAACTCACAGGGCCAATACCCAATGACAAGGCACTCTGGTATCAAAAGCACATGTGTCACCATGTGAGCGAGGGATCCGACATCTCGTGGATTCGCGGGCTAACCAATTGCTTCCTAATCAGAGATCCCCGCGAGGTCCTTCTTTCGCTGTCTAAGGTTACGAGTTCCATCGATCTGATGTCGACTGGTCTTCCACAGCAGATAAGGATCGTGGAATACCTCATCAGTGAATCTGGATATGTCCCTCCAATCATGGACTCAAATGATGTATTGGCAAATCCTAGTTCAATGTTGAGAAAACTGTGCGATTCGGCGGGCATCAAATTCGACGATAACATGCTTTCTTGGGAACCGGGGCCGAAGGATTGTGATGGGATATGGGCAAAGCATTGGTACGATTCAGTGTGGGGGTCTTCCGGATTCGCACCCCCATCACCCAGGTCTGGAGAGTTGCGCTCATCCCTATCGGTGGTCTTAGAAGAGGCCATGCCAATGTATCAGAAACTCAAGGAAATTCGTATTTGTGCCTAGGAATGCCTTCTCATGAGTATCCCGCATTTTCTTTTACTTGCCGATCTGAGGAATACGAGCAAGTGCCTGAAGGCATCCTGAACTCCTCCGTCCAGTGGCTCATCCGATCTAACCGACCATCCTCCTCGTTCTATTTCCTTCCTAAGGCCCATGACATCATCAGGGCCCAGCCAACCTAGTAGCTCGATCCCCCCTGAACCCTCTCTGAATCCTGTTTGCCCAACACTTTCCTCGCTCAAACCATCACCTAGTTTTCCCAGAAGGGAATGGAGGTCCGAGCCCCCCTCACTCTCTGTGGTGAATTCAATCAGGTATTCTATCGCGTTACCGTCGTTGCTAGGGAATCTGCCCAAGCGTTCTCTAGAATGGCCCCCATCTAATGCTCTGGGGGCCCCTCCACCATCCTGCCAGTCCAGAATCGAGAGGAATAGCGATGTCGCCCTGTCAATTGGCGATGGCTCTCCCTCCCTTAATTGAGGCATCACTTCGAAACCCTCCATTAGCGCTAGAAGATTTCCGTGTTTTCCAGACATGGATTCGTTGATCGGGCCAATCAAGGAGTCCGGCGTCAATCTGATAGGGTCGAAAGTATGGAACGAAGAAGGCCGAATGTAATTTCCCATGTTACGCAATATCGACTATCTGTCAAGAAGCCTTCTGAGCCTATGATCATACTCATCGCCCTCTTCGGATTCCTCCTGTTGGACGAATTCCACTTCATCATCTCCAGCCTCTTCTTCATCCATTCCCTCTTCCTCTTCGCGAGCCTCGACACTATCGACAGCCATCTTTGGCATGTTTTCTTCCATCTTCTCGTCTATCGCTGCCTGTGCTAGAGCCATCAGGCGCTTCCCCTCTCTGCGATTGCTGGCAATCCAAGAAACTCCTAGGTATACCCCTACGACAAGAATTGCCACAATTAATCCAGTTCCGAACTCATCGAACTTGTCCTCCAGAGCCGAACCGCCGCTAAGCACGATTCGCACCTCATCGTCTCCAGGGTTAGAATCAACGTCCCATGGGAAATAGCAACCAATGGTTACTATCAATTCAACCCCATCTTCCACGTCCGGCCTATCGAATTTAGGAGCCGGAACGAAAGCCTGAGTCATATCAATCAAATGCTCAGAGTAGTAGCCTTCGGCGCTCATTGTAATGGTGCAGTCAGCATCCTCCAAGAGATTCTCGTTGAGTCTCTTTGTTGCTATGTTGACCTTCTGATTCGAACCCTCTCCAACTAATTCAACAACTGCTATTCCGACGTTCCAGTCACTCCTTCTGACATCATACGATCTCTCCATAGATGCCACTAAGGAACCCTTCCCATCTAGCAGACGGATACTGACGCTCCTTTCCCCGGGTTCCGGGTTCCATCCAGAACCACTGAGGTTGATAGATTGGCCAGTTTCGTTTTCAGATAAGCTATCGAAAATCGAATCCAGCACAAGGCCATCATCTCCGATTAGGAGGATCTGGAAATCGAAAGTCGAGCTACCATTCGATATTGAACACCATCCCCGGACGTCTTTGAAATCACTCGACAATGAGCAAATCGCATTCCTTTCCTCAGTATTGGAAACTGTAATCGAGTAGCCCAAATCTGTGTCGCCATCAACATTCAGGCTTCCATTTGCTGATGAACCGGAAGGGAGCATCCACCCCATAACGCTCCACTCTAGTACTTCTCCAGAAACATCATCGACCAACACCGAGTCTTCACTTGACCCATGTATCAATATTGGCGAATCATCTCCATCGTATGCGAATAAGTAGGGCGAAACTCCCCAGGAGTGCGTGCGAAGCTGAACCTCAAGGGAGACCTCCCTCTGGTTCCCTCTCGAATCTATTGCCAAGATCCTCACACTCTCCTCGCTGCCGTCCCAATCGCCATCTGGGACAATCTCGATTGGCACGCCCATCGCCTCACCAACTCCGAGGACAACCTTCATCCTCCCATCTGTACTCCAATTTGTGGGTAGATCGAGCACTTGGAATTCTATTGTTGTCGGAGTGTTGCCTGTGTTCGCCACAATGGCATTTGGATGCCCTCCTAGGGGGGAAACGATCCATGGCCCAGAACC
>NYST01000035.1 GCA_002683155.1 Methanobacteriota archaeon
CCAAGCCTCTTGTCGGATTTGTTGCAGGGGCCACAGCACCACCCGGGAAGCGCATGGGGCACGCCGGAGCAATAATTTCAGGTGGAAAGGGAACTGCAGAGGAGAAGTTCGAAGCCTTCGAAGCAGCCGGAATTCACATAGCTCGCGATCCATCGAAGATTGGAGAGGCCCTAGTATCAGCCCTAGTGGAAGCAGGTCTGCGAGAATCTTAGGAATAGAAACCTCTAGCGAGGCCAAGTTGGTACCCATGTCTAGAATCTTCAACTCGGAGTTAGACTCCATTCTGGAAGGGACCTCACGCTCATTCTACCTCTCCCTCAAGGAGTTGCCCAATTCGATTAGGCCCCAAGTGAGCCTTCTGTACATGCTTGCTCGAACATCTGACACAATAGCCGACTCGGAGCAGGGTGACTCTGGGGAACTAATGCTTGCCCTAGAGTCATACAATGATTTCTCCCAAGGAAAGACTGCCAATCTAATCGATCTATCTGCCCTAGCAGATTTACAAAGGAACAAGTCTGAAGCCTCCCTTCTAAGGAATGTAGAAAAAATCGTCTCTAAGATTGGGGAATTTTCGGATTCCGATCAGAAAGAAATCCGTCGCTGCCTCGGGATCATCATTGGAGGGCAGATTCTCGATCTTCAGCGATTCTCATCTAATTCCGGGTCAATTATTCCACTTGACTCGGATCAAGAATTAGACGACTATGCCTATCGAGTAGCGGGGAGCGTGGGAGAGTTCTGGACTAGGATGTCACTGGATCATATTTTCCAACTCACAGGGGAAGGTCAGGAGGAAGCGCTCTTTGAGAAGGGAATAAGATTCGGCAAAGCTCTACAAATGATTAACATCTTGCGGGATATCCCTGCAGATCTGTCCCTTGGAAGGTGCTACATCCCAAGAAGTAGCCTGGATGAGTACGGAATGACTCCATCCGACCTCATTGAACCTACGAAAATGGACTCATTCAGGCCCCTTTATGACCGATATCTGGATTTGACTGACGAATATCTGGATTCAGCGATCCAGTATATCGAAATGCTGCCACATTGGAAACTTCGCCTAAGGGCTGCTTGCATGTTCCCTGTAATAATCGGCAAGAGGACCGTCTCCAAGCTCAGAGAAGGAAATGCCCTTGATCCAAGTAACAGACTTAAGATAGATAGATCAGAAATTAAAGAAGTCATCAAGAAGGTCGTATTCTCCGTCCCATCCCGTCAGGCAAGCATGAGAATACTAAGGGATTAGATTCCAGAAATCACGGTTCCAACGCCCCTTATTTTTCGAAGCATCACGGAAACTCACTCGGGAGACATTCAAGTGGGCAAAGACTCCCCACATTTCTGAAACTACATGGCACAGGTGTCTGAATCCGGAAACGAGACCATCCTAGATGCGGAGGTCTCCGACATAGGATTTTCAGATGCCCCAGTCAGAGAGGAAGCGCCAATAGACATCGTGAGAGCTGCAGTTGATATCACCAAAGAAGCTGCTAGAGCCATAAGCATCACTGCGATTGAGGCAGTTCGTGAAAGCGCACTTTTCATGGGCGTAATTGGATCAAGGGGAGAGCTGCTAGACCCATTCAAACACATTGATGCTCCCGTTTGGACTGAACCAGATATCCCTCAGCACATGATAGAAACCTCATACGAATTCTGCGAGGAACTTACTCGTAGGGAAGCGGGAAATTTCTACCACTCTTTCAAGTATCTGCCCGAAGAAAAGCGCCGATCAATTATGGCGTACTACGCGTTTTGTCGGAGAGCAGATGATATTGCAGATGGCGACTTCATCGACGTATTCCCGGGTGGATCTTCAGATGACCCGGAATCTGTAAATTACAGATCGGATATTGAAAGACTCAGTCCGGGAGATCCAGTTCTGGACAGATCGACATATAACGACAAGATGTCCCAATTGTTCTACTACCGAAAGAAATTGTCAACTGCATACGGCGGTTACACATCTACTGACCCAATTTTCATCGCTCTGAAGGACACAGTTCAGAAGTTCGGAATTCAGAGGCAGTTACTCGACGATATGATTAGTGGAATGGAAAACGATTTCCACAAGAACCGATATCAAACATTCGAAGAACTTTACTCTTACTGCTACAGAGTCGCTTCCACCGTTGGGCTGGTGTGCATAGAAATATACGGGTACGACAACCCAAAGGCAAAGGAATACGCTGAGTCATGGGGAGTCTTCATGCAACTGATCAACATCATCCGCGACGTCTCTGAGGACGCCAAGAGGGACCGGATCTATCTTCCTCTAGACGATCTCGCTCGCTGGGGAATTTCGGAGGAAGATGTCAAGAGTGGGGAGGCGCTTCTCCAACATCCCGGTTGGGCCCCTTTTGTTGAAGAGTACTTGGAGAGGGCAGATGGGTATAGGCAAAGGGCATTCAAATTGCTCTCTCACTTGGACAAGTCTGCACGATACTCTCCAGCTGCAATGGCTTCATTCTACCAATCAATTATGGCCAAGATAACCAAGAAGAATGGTGACGTTTTCTCCGAGAGGATACAACTCACCAAGACCGAGAAGATCCTACTGGCTGGATATGTGTACATAAGATACCGATTCTTCGGTTTCTGAAGTAAAGGGGATTGTGCCCATATGGAAGAAGTATTAGTCAACGGCATGGGGGGAGATGCATGAGAGTGGCAGTTCTTCTTGAGGAGAGATGCAAGCCCAATAGCAATGCTTTCGCCTATCTGAAGAAGTACTCAGCTATGTGTGAAAGGGAATGCATCCAGGTGGAGGGGTCAAAATGCAAGATCCTTGAGAATGCATGCCCAGTTTGCTTCACAAGGGCAAAGCACTGTCCCGATGATGCGGTAAAGATCATCAATCTCCCAGAGGAACTGGATACCGATTTGACTCACTCTTTCGGGGAGAACTCATTCAGGCTATTTAGACTGCCATCCCCTCGTCAAGATCAGATTGTTGGGATATTGGGTCCTAATGGAATAGGTAAATCTACCGCAATCAATCTCTTGTCAGGAGCATTTAGGCCAAATCTCGGTGATTGGGCAAACCCTCCGCCGGAGTGGGAGCAAGTCATCTCCACGTTTCCAAGAGGGGAGTTAAGGGATTACTTGGCCATGGTCTCGGAGGGGGAGGTTAGTATTGCAGTGAAGCCACAGTACATCGACAAACTTCCTCGCATTTTCGAAGGTGGGGTCAACGAACTTCTGACTAGGGTAGATGACAGGGGCGAGATTGAGAAGTACTCCGAGCTGATGGGAATTTCCCACATCATCGATAGAAAATTGGGCGATCTATCTGGGGGGGAGTTGCAGAGAGTAGCAATTTGTGCCACCCTGCTAAAGGAGGCGGACGTATACTTCTTCGATGAACCATCTTCGTACTTGGACATATACGAGAGAATGAGGATGGTTGGGGTGGTTAGGGACCTGGCCGAGAGAGGAAAGAGGGTACTGGTAGTGGAGCACGATTTGGCTATCCTTGACGTCCTATGTGACCTTGTTCACGTAATTTATGGCGATAGATCTGCATATGGGATATTCACTCCTCCTAGATCTACTAGGACTGCAATTAATGCATATTTGGATGGTTACCTGCCAGAGGAGAATGTCAGGATTAGAGGTAAGCCAATACAGTTCCTGAGGGGCAGGACACGTGGTGAGGAGGTCGGTACCCCAGTTCTGAAGTGGGGTTCGATAGAGAAAAAATTGGGGGATTTCAGTCTTAAGACCGGAGAAGGCGAAGTAAAGTCTGCCGAAGTAGTTGGAGTAGTCGGACCCAATGCGACAGGTAAGACCACACTGGTAAAGATAATCGCTGGCGAAATAGAACCCGATGAGGGATGGTGTACCATGGACGCCAAGGTCTCGTACAAACCCCAGCATGTACGTACGGAGTTCGAGGGCACTGTCCAAAATTGGCTCGATTCAGAACTAGGAGCAAAATGGCGCAGTGGAGAATTCCACACCCAAGTTACCCGTGCACTTCAAGTCGACAAGATGCTTGATCTGCAAGCCTCGAAACTATCCGGTGGAGAACTGCAAGCGGTCAGTATAGCCATTTGTCTAGGGAAAGAAGCAGACTTGTACCTATTCGACGAACCTAGCGCACATCTAGATGCAAACGCTAGAATGGAGGCTGCAAAGGCGATCAGAAGAACTATGGAAAGCAATGAGAAGGCAGCAATGGTAATCGATCATGATACATATTTCCTCGATATCGTCAGCGACTCAATACTTGTTTTCCAAGGCGAAGGGGGAAACAATGGCCATGCAGTTGGCCCCCTCTCACTAAGGAAGGGGATGAACCTCTTCTTATCCGACGCCGACGTTACGTTCCGAAGAGATGTTGAATCACACAGGCCACGGATAAACAAACCCTCAAGCAGGAAGGACCGCGAGCAGAAGCAGTCCGGAGAATACTTCTATTCCGACTAGTATTGACCATTGGATTCTTGAGGGGCCATTCCGGCCCAATGACGTGGCTGAACAGGCGCCGAATGATGAAACAGAGGATCACGTTGAAGCGGAGCCAGACTTTGAAGCGATGGTATCAGAACTCGAAAAAGAAATACAGTATGCCAAGGCAGAGACTGCAAACGCAGTTCAGAGAGCAGCAAGAGATAGGTCAGAGGCACTGAAGTATGGCGGTGCCTCTCTGGCCAGACGAATTATCCAGGCAACTGACTACTTGTCCAAGGCAGTGGATGCCTCCGAGGGAGAGCAGGGGGCCGAGTCTGTAATTGAAGGCGTGAGGATGACTTTAGATGGTTTGCGAACCTCTCTCGAGGCCGAGGGAATTACCCAAATAGGCGCATTAGGAAAAAAATTCGATCCTACCTGCATGGAGGCAATTGCAACTGTTCCCTGCATCGAGGGGCAGGAACCTGGTAGCGTGATAGAAGTGATTGAAAGCGGTTACAGAATGCACGATCGCATTCTTAGGGCATCTAGGGTAATTGTATCCGAGGGTGACTCGTGAGAAAGAAAGGCCCCCTCCCCCTTTTTGCACTAGGGCTGGCCTCGCTATACTTCCTCTCCATCATTTCAATCCAAATTGCAGCACCAGACAAACTAATTCAGCCAGATGACTTTCCATCAGAGTGCCCAACAGAATCCCTCAATTGCTCAATGATAGGGCCCAAACATTACAGAAGCGACAATCTGACTGAATTGAGAATCAACTCAAGTCTCGAGGACGTAATGGTTGAGGTAAGGCGATGGATATCCTCACAACCTGGGACCGAAATAATTGGCGAGTGGCCCGGTCAGACCCATTCAGTATTCAGAACTTTGATGTTCAGATTTCCAGATGACTTTGTCGTCAGGGGCTTCTGCGAGGGTGGTAGCACAGTCCTCCACATATACTCAAAGTCGCGTCTAGGAGTATCTGACCTAGGTGTAAACAAAGCTCGCGTTCTGAGCTTTAATGAATACATGTCAAACATCGAAATGGCTACATCCGATTGCATCTAGGGGATGTTGGCGCTAAACTTGTCGATCATCATAGATCCAGATATTCGGAAGGCTCAGACCCTCCCTTCTTCATACTATACAGACCCAGGGAAATTCTCAGAAATCAAACTTAGATTCAGGAGGTATTGGCACTTCGCAGCACACAAAAACCAACTCTTGGAGAAATCTGCGATTGAATTGAAGCACTTGGAGAATCTCATCGGCGAGCCCATGATGATGACTGATGAAGATGAAATTAGGTGCATTTCCAACGTGTGCACACATAGGGGGATGCTAGTCGTGAATGATTACTGCTCCAAGACCTCACTCCAATGCCCTTACCATGGGAGAACATTCAGTCTTGATGGTTCAATGAGGGCAATGCCTGAGTTCGAAGAGGTAGAAGATTTCCCAACCAAAAAAGACGATCTGCGGGGCTTCCCGGTACTAAATTGGAAGGGCCTTATCTTCTCAGGGATGAATCCCTCCGGAATCGAGTCTTCTCTGGAAGAGATGGAAAGAAGAGTTGGCTGGATACCAGTAGAGGAATTCGAGTATGACGAAACTAGGGACCGAAGTTACGATATCAAAGCAAATTGGGCCCTATATGTGGACAATTATCTGGAGGGTTTCCATATACCGTTCGTGCACAAGGATCTCAATAGAGAATTAGACTACGATAATTATCAGACTGAACTTTTTGACGGAGGAGTACTACAGATTGGAATCGCTAATGAGGGCGAGACAACCTTTGACATTCCAGAAGAATCCCCTGATTATGGCCTCGATGTGGCGGCTTACTACTACTGGATATTCCCTGGTCTAATGCTAAATTTCTACCCATGGGGGCTTTCCGTCAACTTAGTCGTTCCATTATCAGTTGGCAGCACTCGGATAATTTATCGGGGATTTGTCTGGGACAAGAGAATGCTGGGGAAGGGTGCCGGTGGTGACTTGGACAAGGTTGAATCGGAAGATCAAGATATTGTCGAAGCCACTCAGAGGGGCGTTTCCTCTCAAACTTATGATCGGGGAAGATATTCTCCAAAGAAGGAGGAGGGGTTGCATCATTTTCATCGAATGCTGACCTCTTAGATTCAATTCATAACTAAACGTCCATTCGTGAAAATGTGAACCGAAATAGTAGAAGTTCGATAGCAGTGATTTTGGTTTCATTCTTGCTGCTTCCAGGTTGCCTAAGTGATGAAGTTTCAGAAACTGCCGAGATCGAAGATTGCACGACAGACAACTCATGTGACACTTCCAACACAGTTGTCGAAGAAGAGGAAATAGATGAAGAGGTTATTTCGGTTTCAGGAACCAGTTACTGCGACAATACAAATCCGGATCACTGTCTACTGCCCTTCCCATCAGCAGCGTTTCTAACCAGTGACTCACAATCACTAAC
>NYST01000036.1 GCA_002683155.1 Methanobacteriota archaeon
GTCTATGATTCCATATTATGTTGTTTTCGGGATCCCTTACCTGAATATGGCATTCGTCCAATTCACAGCAGTAAGTGCCGAGTTGATGCTTGAGTTTGCAGGATTTAGTGGCTACGAGATTGGTTCGATGATGATAGAGAGAGAAGGGAAAAATGCCATTCCCGTTTCTGATTGGGGGGGGAATCGATTTGTGCTAAGCGAACCACTTGGAGAAGGTGGCTTCTACGCACCAATGGTTAACAGAGAAGGAGAATCGGTAGTCGCATTCATCCTTGCTTGCTCCGCACTCCAGTCGATGGCCGTCTTCATAGGGGCAATTGTTGCACTAAAATCAGTCCATTGGAAGAGGCGTGCTCGAGCATTAGTTATCGCCATACCAACTATTCATGTCCTAAATGTCTTCAGGAATGCTGGAATTGTCTGGCTAACGGACACATACCCGTCATGGAGCCTGTCTGGCATGGGGATCTTTGACTTCGCCCATAGCTACGCTGCTAAGGTGGCAAGCCTGTTCGCAATGTTCCTAATGGCACTGGCCCTATTCGACCTTCTTCCCGAGTTGCATAAGCACGTAATGAAGGTCATGAGTCCGATAGTGAAGCTCAGACAATTCTTGACCTAATTCTATCGAAAAGCTTCCCCGACAGAGGCATATCGTGCTCCCATGCAAATTCCTTCATCACCCTGATGGCTTCCTTTTCCAACTCCGAGTCACCAACGAAGTCAGTTAACTCGATCTTGTTATTCCTAGTGTTTGCCTTGAATGCGGCAATTGGGTCTTCCTTGTGGAATACCAGATATGCGGAGCCAAAGCCAAATCTCTCCCGAAGTAGGCTTCCGAAATAGTGAATCAGCGGGTCTGACGGCGGAATGACCAAGTCTCGTGTCCGGCTAATCCTATCCTCGCCCTCAAGCATATCCAGACGCCCCCAGCATATGTCCTGGAGATCGTCGACAAGGAATCCCTTGATCAATGTCCCATCGTCCTCAAAATCATGCATCACATCGCTAGTTTCCTCGGGAGTGAAGGAAGAGCCGGCCAGCCTCTCCACTTGCTTTAGTGTGATTACGGGGTAATCCTCAACTAGTGAGCGCAGGTATCTTCTTTTTGCGTCCCACAAATCCACATTCCGAAGAGGCTCTACTGTCCTAAATCCCCCGCGGTAGTCTTGGATAAGGTGGCCACTTCGAACAAGTGGCGAGACAATCTTGCGGAACTCTGACCTAGACATTGCATTCCTCTCCATGAATAAATCGGGATCGTTTGTGTCCCTGAAGAACTGGAGAGTCTCCTCGTCCTCAGGATCAGTTGGAACATTGCGAATAGAAAGAAGCCTCTGGAAATGTGAATATCTCGCCCAAACAAGGTGACCACGTAGATTAGATCCTTGATGCAACTGATGAGCAGCGACCATCGAGTCAAGATTCACCCTGAACATCTCGCACCGACCCCTTAGGGAAAAGTCGTCTCGTAATTCTGTGGAGTGCTCGAGAGCCATTGTCTCATTCTCCCACCTGCTATTCTGATGGAGGGAATGGTGGTAGAATAGCAACCTGTTGATCTCCTTACGAGATCTTGGTTCGACAACTCCTCCTCTGATGTACCTCTCCCCGTCACCCATTGACGTGAATCCCAATTCTGACAGTATTTGCTGAATATTCTCGTCGCAGTCGTGGACGGGGACGCCGTTGAAAGCATGGAGAACTGATACGTCAACGAGCCTGTCCCTGTAGTTCTCTAGCAATTCTGCGAAGGTATTCTTGAAGTCGTCCAGATAAGAGTGGGGGATGTTGATGTCCTTTATCTCTAGATAGTCATTTACTACGAACATGAGGACCCTGCCAATTGGATCCACTCCCTTGAATACTGGGTAGTACCACCCTTGCTTGAGAAGAAGTCTGACTTCCTGTATGAATCGACTGCTGAATGGGTCCGACTGAGCCAGAATCCTCATCTTTCTATCCTCCGGCAATGGGGAGAGAAGGCTCTCTGCGTCCTCATGGGATGCATAGTAGTCTGTGGGATCCGGTTGTAGTGCTACGACTCTGGCAATTGACCCCCTCCTCTCAAGATCGCGTAGCGTATCAGCCAGCTCCTCCACTGGCCTAGAGACGAAAAGGCGCAGAGTGTGGAGTCGGACGGGCCCTATCCGTGCAATTAATTCAGTTAGTGCTTTGTCGAAAGATAGTGGTTTGACTCTTCCGTGCAGTCTCTTGAATATGGCCATTGACCTCTTGCGATTGGGGACATCGACGAATTGTTTCGCCACCACGAGTTGCCGCTCCATATTGGAAAGGGCAGACTTCAGACTCCTCTGGATATGGGCATTCTCCTTCCCCTTGGGGTATTCCGAGAAGAGATCGTTTCGCGATATTCCCTCTACTGGGATCTTCTCAATGAGTTCCTCTTCTAGTGGCCCGAACCAAGGCTCTGAGCGAAGTCCCATCAGCATGGGTAGTTTTTCACTGAGGGTGTATCCAACCCTGTTGTGAAGTAGCCTGCCATTGTAGACGTCAGAATCGTGCTTAATGTCCTTCCAATCTCTGAATCTATAGTTCTCAACGCGGTGCAATAATTCCTCTCTCCTCTGAACGAAGGTCAGATTACGAATTGCATCCGCGGGTTCCTCGAATCTAGAAAATGACTTGTTAAGAATCAATGTCTGCAGGGTCCTGTAGTCGATGACATTGAATTCCCCCCCTGTTATCCTGTACTCATCAATTCTGAGGATGAACTCGCCCTCGTCAGTTTGGGTGAAGAATCCGATGGATACGAGGTTCCTCATCTCAAGCTCCTGCAAGACTGATTCTACCTGGGCGGTCGGGAAAGGGAGGCGGGAGCTAAGTGACTCAATTGTCTGTGGGCCCTCTGAACCTAGCATATCGAGGAGTTTTAGCCGTAGACAGTCCATTGGATCTGAGAGTGATTTCTTCTTCCAATTTGATGGCTCGCCCCCATCGTAGATTTCGCCGATCTCGTAGTTCAGGCCTCCGGTATACAACTCCCTTAGATCATCCATCTCGGCCGCTCCTGCGACAGCAAGACAACCAAGGGTCCCGTGGACCTCAGTCATCCTCATCGAGAACCACTTGCCGTCTATCTTCTCTAGTCCGGTTCCCCTAACCTTGGTGATCAACCCCCTTTCAGCGAGATCGTGGACCCACCCTCGCAATGTTTCGAATTCAATTCCCTTGAGTTTGTCGCTATACAATGGATGGGTAAGTTGCCTCTCCAGACCCCCTCCCATGTCCATCAGCCTTAGTAGTTCATTGGCATTAGATGGTATCGAAACCTTGGATTGGTAGTAGTCGCTTAGCTTTTCCCTGTCGAGCTCGGTTGCTAGCGACCTCGCCCCAAGGAGACGGCGAAGAATCTCGGGGTCGACGTCCTTGATCAGATATGCTCGCGTCCTGAGGGAAAGTAGGTCTTCGAATGAAGACATGAAGAGAGTCAGGCCCAATGGAGATGGTATCTTGACCCTTCTATGCACTATGCGAACGTCCTCGCCGTCCATCCGTTCGATGAATTCCCTTAGTTGGACCATTCCCAAGTCAGTAGTTAGGATCTCATTCATCGCTTCCCGAACTATTACGGATTCGTCCATCTTCCTATGTTTGTTCATGATCTGCTCTGCTTTGACCTGGAATTGCTTGGGACTCACTTCTTCGGCCCCAATTCTCCTTGGATTGAGCATACTCCTAGAAGAGACTTCACGAAACCGTTTTGCGAATAACTGCGAGTCGATTAGGTACTTGTTTAGAATTTCCTCGCTACGCTTTCCGCGGAAAACCTCTGGTATGAGGGAAACTTCAACCTCGTGGCTCAATTTCGCCATGAATCCGTTCTCGTCGAAAGAGAGTTCGTGCACTATTATGTCGTCTCTCGTCGCCATTCCAGCGAAAAGGTAACCCAGGGCTAGGTTGAATGCCCTCCCCCTACATGTTGTGACGACATAGGTCGGTAGAGGAGCCTCGACCTGCTCCACAAGGATTCGGTCCTCGGAAGGAACCTGGAAAGTGGTAGCAGAATGCTCATCAAGGAACTGAGATAATGCGTTTGCTACTGGCTTGTTGAGGCCCATGGCATCGATAAGGAACGGAGTAATCGAATTGCCGGTCCTATACTGGATCGAAAGGATACTCAACAATCCAAGGACCTCGTTGCTTAGTTCGCTAGTCCTGCTCATCGCTTCCCCGGTCCACGACGGTATAGTTGGTCGGAACCCTGTTGCCGGAGTTACATTCACCCTTGTCCCTATTACGCTAGCGACCCTGTATGTTGAGCCTCCCAGAAGGAAGACGTCGCCATTCCTCATGCTAGAAACGAATGAAGACGATAGTTGGCCGACCAGAGTGCCATCGGAAGTGAAAACAAGATAGTTATTGTCTGGAGAAATGGTCCCTATGTTTGTGTAGTATATCATTTGGGCATATCCCCTCTTTCCGAAGCGATTCTCTTCCCAATCGACCCAAACCCTCCTCTCCTCTTCTAACAAATCAAGCACTTCGATGTAGTCATCATACGGTAGGTTTCGATAGGGCCATGATGCTTGAACAAGCTCGTAAGCCTCGTCAATGTCCCATTCCCGAATTATGGTCAATCCGATGAGGAACTGCGCCAGGACATCTAGGCAATTCTGCGGAAATTTTAGCAGGTCCATATTTCCCGATAGGATACCATTCTGAAGTGCGACAATTTCTAGCAAGTCGTGGGACGAGGTGGGGAGGAAACGTGCTCTCGGAAGTCCACCCACCTGGTGCCCCGCCCTACCAATCCGCTGTAGAGCCGTGGCAATGGAGCCTGGTGATCCAACTTGGATTACCAAGTCAACAGATCCGATGTCGATCCCCATCTCCAAACTCGAGGAAGAAACTACACAACGCAGTTTTCCATCTTTGAGTCTCTGCTCCACATCTAGGCGGATCGATTTGTCCATTGATCCATGATGCCCCTCTACGCCGGCAACCCCAGCAACTTTCAGACGTTGGACGAAAGTCTCCGTCATGTTCCTTGTATTGACGAAAACAAGAGTGGTGGTATGGGCCTCCACCAATTCCTTGATCCTCTCGATATTATGATCCAGGACCTCCTTCACGGGGATTGATGTGAATCTTGGGGTGGGCAGGATTATGTCCAGATCAAGTTTCCTTGAGCCTGAAATCTTTGCTATCGATACTCGTTGTTGGTTCTCTTTTTCTTCTCTTGGGTCACTAGCAACTAGGAACTCCGCCACTTCGCTAAGAGGCTCCATTGTTGCACTAATCCCAATCCGTTGAACATCAGATTCAACTACCGAGTCCATGAGTGCAAGACTGAGGGACAAGTGCGTCCCTCTTTTTGTCGGCACAAGGGAGTGCATCTCATCGACAATCAACCACTGCAAGTCATTCAGAAGTGGGCGGAACCTCTTCGAGGCGAGTGCAAGGGCCAGCGATTCTGGTGTTGTGATCAAGATATGTGGTGGCTTCCTTAGCATCCTCTCCCTTTCTTTCTGAGGGGTGTCGCCCGTTCTGAGGCCCACTTTGATTTCCTGTGCCCTGCCAGGAAGGAATCGTTCCTTTATTTCTGTTAGAGGGCCGATTAGATTCTTCTGGATATCGTTTGCTAGAGCCTTTATCGGAGAGATGTAGATGCACTGCACCGTATCTGTCAGTTTTCCTTCTAGAGATTTCCGGACCAAGTCATCAATAATTGAAAGGAAGGCGGTCAATGTCTTTCCCGAACCGGTTGGTGAGCATAGTAGCAGGTGCTCTCCGGACAAAATCTGAGGAATGGCAACTTTCTGAGGCTCAGTGAAATCGGGAAACTTGTCCTTGAACCAGTTCCTCACAGGCGGTGAGAGCCTGCTCAGAATGTCCTCAGTCTCAGAAATCTCTGAGACATACGTAATTTCTGGCATTTTTCTCAAACCACCTTGCGTTTCAGGCTATCGATTGCCTAAATGAATGCTTCTCAATAATTCGTCGAATATTGGCTAAATTTCCCCGGAAAACTCGTCATGGCTATTCAAACGGGAGAATTTCTCCTTCCACTAGGATGGCTTGAAAACCACGATTCGTTGTCGTTTGCCATATGGACCCCAAAGGGAGGATGTCTAGATTGACCTCCCTGCTACGAAGGAGGGGGATTGTTCTTCCTTCTTTCGAGATATATGGTGGCGTTTCTGGCCTCGTTGATTATGGCCCCGTTGGAGCTCGGATAAAGAGGCGCGTGGTCAATTCTTGGATTGATCACTGGGGCAGTGTTCCAAACATAGTCGAGATTGACTCTCCCACGATTACCCCTGAAGATGTTCTAGTGGCGAGTGGTCATGTTGGCGAATTCAATGACAAGATGTCTGAATGCAAATCCTGCGGGGGCGCCTTCAGAAGTGACCACCTTCTTGATGAGTTTCACGACAACCCAGACACATTGGACTCTTCTGAACTCGATGAGTTGATTTCTAAGAATGGGGTTGTTTGCCCGAGTTGCGGATCACATGAATGGGCAGCGGCTAGTGCGATGAATCTGATGTTTCAAACGAGCATCGGCGCGATGGGGGGTTCGAGGAGCGCTTTCATGCGGCCTGAGACTGCTCAAGGCATGTTCATGCTTTATCCGGCACTCTACAGGCATTTTAGACAGAGGTTGCCATTTGGGGCAATGCAAACTGGTAAGGGTTACAGGAACGAAATCAGCCCTCGCCAGGGGATGATTAGGCTCAGGGAATTCAATATGGCCGAGTTGGAGTACTTCATTGACCCAGAAAATCCCCCAGTGACAGATCTGAGCAGATGGCCAAGAAAGGTATGTATGATTCCTGATCCAGAAGGGCCGCACCCAAATGAGGTCGAAGTCACCATCGAGGAAGCATTCGAATCTGGAATTGTGAAGCATCCAACTGTAGCTTGGTTCCTGGCCATGACAATGCAGTTCCTCGAAGATGTGGGGATTGACCCCTCAAAGGTTAGGTTCAGACAACATGCCAGTTCTGAGATGGCGCATTACGCATCCGACTGCTGGGACTGCGAAATCATAGGGGAGCACGGGTGGATAGAAGTTGTGGGAATAGCAAACAGGACTTGTCACGATTTGGAATCGCATGAGAAGCATTCCAAATCTGGATTATTGAGGGCGTGGAGGAGTTTCGAAAATCCAATCAAAGAGAGTCGTGAGGTACTCAAGCCGGTTGGTTCGGTTATCGGACCATCTTTCAGAGACAGGGCTGGCGAAGTTTCATTGGCACTGTCAGAATTAACAGACCTGCCTGAAAGCACCCCCTTCTCACTCACACTTTCTGATGGAACCTCAGTGCAGATAGAAGAAGGGATGGTGACCAGAAGTCTCCAAGAGACTGTGGTTTCCGGAGAGTACTTCACACCACACGTGATAGAACCGGCATTCGGAATTGACAGGATCATCTGGCATATCCTAGATCACAACTATCTTGAAATGGAAAAGGAAGGGGATGAATATACAATCTTGTCTCTGGAACCGACTTTGGCCCCTTATGACCTAGTTGTGCTTCCACTCTTCGACAAGGACGGGATGGACGTGATGGCCAGGGAGATTTTAGATGAAATAGGGTCAATTTCTGGCGTAATAGCCGAAATTGACACTAGTAGATCGATTGGTAGGAGATATGCAAGGGCGGATGAGATTGGCATCCCATGGGCGGTAACGGTAGATCACCAGTCCCTAGATGACGGAACCCTGACAATCAGGAGAAGAGATGATCAAAGTCAGATTCGTATTGACGTAGGAACTCTGATTC
Organism: Methanobacteriota archaeon; assembly: GCA_002683155.1. Lineage (GTDB taxonomy): Archaea > Thermoplasmatota > Poseidoniia > Poseidoniales > Thalassarchaeaceae > UBA36. The sequence continues at coordinate 7,755 of NYST01000036.1, forward strand.
AATGTCTGACTTCGAAGACTTTGCATACCCTATTCTAGGCTAATCTTCAAGTGTCGCCGAGGACAACTGGGAGTATGGAAGGGAGCATTAGGCCGGATGACTGGACAGAGAGATATCGCCCTTCCAGACTATCTGAGATGGAGGGGAACGGCGACAAGTTGAGGAGGATCAGGTTGTGGCTAGATGGTTGGTCTTCTGGCAAGATTCCAAAAAAGAGAGGAATGCTACTTTCTGGACCCCCCGGTGTTGGAAAAACGACCCTCGCACATACATTGGCCATTGAGCGGGGTTGGACGGTTGTTGAGTTGAATGCTTCTGAACAAAGGAATGCTGCAGCGATAAGAGGCTCAGCAACCAGTGGCTCCCAGAACTTCTCTCTAGAACAGTTCTCAATGGGCAATTCATCGACAAATAGAACAGTGGTCCTTCTCGACGAAGTGGATCACCTCAGTGGAGGATTTGCAAAGGTCTCGGAGGAAAGAATCCAGAGGACCATGGGTGCTGAAGATGATTCGTCATCCTTGAGGGGGGACTCGGGGGGGAAGGCAGAGCTTCTAAACTTGCTAAAGAACACCAAAAATCCAGTTTTAATGACCTGTAATGACCCAATGAGGCTGTGGGGTCGTGGTGGAAATTGGAGGTCCAACAGAGACAGGGTGCTCAGAGTCTCTGAGAATGTTATTTTCGAGAGGGTCGATAGGGCAGACCTTAGGAGAATCGCACTCAGAGTTCTGGATTCAGAGGGAGTAGGCATCGATCCCGACTCGCTTAACGCCCTAATTGATGGCAATCCAGGAGATCTCAGGGCCCTGATCAGGGATCTCCAATCACTTTCCTGCATGGTTGATGGGCACATCGAAATGCGTGCAGTCCAGGAACTAGCAGAGTCAGTAGTCAGGGATTCTCAGATCAACGTTTTCGACTCGTTAAAGAGGGCATACAAGACACGTTCTGGGTCGGGTATTTCCGAGATTGTTCGGAATTCAGACAAGGATCCTGATGAGATGTTAGCTTGGTTCGCATGGAACAATCAATCGATAATGGGGCCTTCCAGTTTGGAGTCTGTGTCCGAAGCCATGTGTAAAACTGATTCTTTTCTTGCCACAAAATTCTCCAATCGAGCTTTCAGGTCCTGGTACTGGGGTTCAGCATTGCCCGCTCAAGCAATAGCTTCAGTTTCGGGGAGCATGAGTGAGAAAGAGGTATTCATCAGTTTTCCCGATTTTCTAAGAAGGGGCGGGGAGTCATGGCGGACTGGTGGTTTGATTGCCAGCCTTTCTGAAAAGTTTGGGACGAGTCGCTCGTCTGTTAGGGAGGACCTATGGCCGACCCTTCTAGCCGTCCATAATTCGAGTTTGGGGGGTTCTGAGGAGGATTTCAGCGTGGCGAAGAAGATTGGCCTATCTGCAGAGGAGCATCTTGCCGTGCATGGAATTCCAAAATCTAGCAAGAGTGCAAAGGGGATATTGGAGGCTTTTGGAGATGAAGGCGTTAGCGAAGACGGGGGAATTGTAGTGGCAAAGCCTAACGAACCCGTAGTGGATAATGATACACAACCGACACTAGATAGGTTCGGTTAGTCTGACTCCCAAGTCCTTGGGTGGAGGAGCACGAGGACCGTTAGAAGTTCGAGACGCCCTAGCCACATCAGCATAGTAGATGCTAGGAGGGAGGGAGTGCTCATAGAGGCCCACGAGGCCGCGGCTCCAGAGGGTCCGAAATCACCCAATGCAGGTCCGGTGTTTCCGAGTAATGAGATGGATACCGACAAGACGTCGTCCATGTCTAGATTTGGCTCTAGGAAGGAAATTGTTAGCATCGATGCAGTGACTAAGACCAACCATGAGCTGACCATTCCGAGAATGATCCAAACTCTTTCCTCATCAACCACTGAACGGTTGAATCTTATTGCGACAATCCTTCTAGGCTGGATTATTTTCATCACTTCCCTCTTAGCCAATTCGAAAGCAATTCGAATTCTTAGGACCTTCAGGCCGCCCCCTGTGGAGCCGGCGCTGGCTCCAATGATCATTAGTAGCAGCAAAACAAACTGGCTGAATACTGGCCATTCGGAGAAGTTGGCGCTAGAAAAACCAGTGCTTGTGATTGAAATCGCCTGGAAAATGGAGTGCCGTACTGATTCAAAAAAACCGTAGCCTAGTTCATCGGACTGGTAGATGTTTATCGCCATTGCAATCCATGCGACGAAAACAATTAGCAGGTAGGTTCGTAGTTCTTCATCTTTCCAAATCTCGTTTGATCTACCGGAGAAGGCAAAATAAAGTAGGCTGAAGTTGATGCACGTGAGTAGCATGAAAACCATCACGATGGATTCAATTATGGCATCATCAAAGTGCATTATTCCTCCATCGGTTGTTCCAAAGCCACCAGAA
>NYST01000037.1 GCA_002683155.1 Methanobacteriota archaeon
TGACAAAGTTGCTTCTAGGTCGTCCGACGTTGAAGTAAGAGAATTGTCTTGATTCTAGTAATATCTCCAGCATCAACGGTTATGAACAGTGGGCCGGTCGCGCGGCCCGATAACATGACAAAAAAGAATGGCGCGGCGGGGCCGCGAGGAAATAATCGAGGGCAAACCCTCGTAGTGCCTGGAGAAGATCTGGGCAATTCAGAAGATTTTGAGGCCGGACATGGCGTAATGGCCATCTCCGGACGCCTCAAGGCTGTAAAGCAAGGACGACTAAGCGAAAAGGGCGGCTCAATTTCCGTTGATCCAACCCATACTCGGTATATCCCTAGGCCAGGAGATCTGGTGATTGGATACATCGAGGGATGCACCAATAATCTATGGTTCATAGAATTGGGAGCACCATTTAATGCAATTCTCCCAATGAGCCTTGGTCCGGGGAAGGTCGACTTCGGAGGGACTAGGTCAGTAATGGACATCGGCGACGCAGTGCTATGCCGAATTCAAGAAGTTGAGGAGACTCACTCAAGCGTAGTCACAATGAAAGGAATGGGGCTACGTAAAATCAGGTCCGGAGTTATCGAAGAGATTGACCCACACCTTCTCGGAAGATTGATTGGAAAGGGCGGAGAGTCACTAAGAAGGCTGAAAGCAGAAGCAGAGTGCCGAATAGTCGTGGCAGACAACGGCCGAATGTGGATTGATGGCGAACTTGATGGAATTCTGGAAGTAAGAAAGAAACTCTCCGAAATTTCTGGCAGAGACATCGGGGGTGAGAACTGATGGGCGGTTACGGAGACGTGCAAATGATCGATGAGAACGGCCTAAGGATGGACGGGCGCTCACCGGGTGACATCAGAGATATCACCATCGAGACCGGAGTCATCCCCGTGGCCGATGGCTCATGTAGGATGACATGGGGGACAAATGAGGCTATTGTGGCCGTATATGGGCCCATGGAGGCCCATCCTAGAAAGATACAGAGGCAGGACAGGGCGGTCCTTGATGTCGCTTACAACATGGCGCCATTCTCAACAACCGATAGGATGCGCCCCGGATTCAATCGCCGAAGCAGGGAAATTAGCAAGGTTACCAAGGACGCTCTAGAAAGCGTAGTACTGCTAGAACTATATCCACGATCAAAGATCCGAGTAACCATTGAGATAGTATCGGCAGAGGCGGGGACACGTTGTGTCGGCCTAACCGCTGCTTCCGTTGCATTAGCCGATGCCGGAATTCCAATGACTGATCTGGTTGTCAGCGTCGCTAGCGGCAAAATCAATGACGTTGTAGTTTGTGACTTGAACAAAGAAGAGGACAACTACGGTGAAGCCGATCTCCCAATGGGGATTCTGCCAAATTCAGGCGAATTAGTATTTTTGCAGATGGATGGGGACCTTTCACAAGAGGAATTCAAGCAAGCATGGGATTACAACATGGATGCTGCTCAGGTGGTACACAAGCTGATGGTCGAGGCACTGAAAGGAGGTGACTCCCAATGACTATCCCCATAGTTCCAAAACTCCTACGTGCCCATCTTTCTGATCTGGCTGAAAATGATGCCAGGATAGACGGAAGGTCTCAATGGCAAGGCAGGGACCTAGAAATTGAGCATTCTGTGTTACCTCGGGCCGAGGGATCAGCCAGAGTGAGAATGGGAGATACAATCGTTCTAGCTGGAGTAAAGTTCCAGATAATGCAGCCTTACCCGGATAGACCAAATCAAGGTGGTTTGATGTGTTCCGCAGATGTTCGCCCAATTGCAGGCCGCAATTGGGAAGCAGGACCCCCTAGCCCCGAAGCAATTGAGCTCGGGAGAGTAGTAGACAGGGGAATTAGGGAATCTGGATGTATAGACGTCGACTCTCTTTGCATAATTCCAGGTGAGAAGGCATGGCAGGTTATACTCGATCTCTTCGCGGTATCTGACGATGGGAATCTTTTCGACGCATTCGCTCTAGCCGGAATCGCCGCCCTGAGGAACGCTACTGTTCCCGCAGAGCGTTTTGAGGTAGGAGAGGATTACCCCCTCTCCGTTTCAAAGACTCCAATCATGTGCTCATACCACAAGGTCGGAGGACGTTTTGTCTACGATGCTTGTGCAAGGGAGGAACTCGGAGGGGATGAGAGGATTCACATCACTCTTGGAGACGATGACAACGTCCATTCCCTTCAGAAGGGTCTAAAGGGAATTTTCTCAGCGGACGAATTCTCAGAAATCATGTCTAACGCCCAGGAGAGGACCAAGGAACTCAGAAATATAGTGGATTCAATGTAGGTGCAATTATGGCAAAGAGAACACAGAAAGCCGGGGCAACGGCAAGATTTGGTGCTAGGTATGGCGTTAGCGTAAGACGCAGAGCAGGATCAGCACTTGCTAAGAAGTCCAGGAAATACACCTGCCCCAGTTGCCACTATCCAAAGGTAAGGAGGCAGGCAGCGGGAATCTGGGAATGCAGGAAGTGCGGTCACAAATTCTCAGGTGGCGTCTGGGAGCCATATACAAGGGCCAGTGACGCCAATAAGAGGATAGTCAGGAGGTCACTGGAAGGGGCCACTGCAACCGATATGGCAGTAATCGCCCAACAGGCTGCCCTTGACTACGAGAGAAAGCTTTCCGAGAGAGATTCAGATGAGTCATCAGAAGAGGAATGACCCGGTTTCACTGGAGTTGCTTTTTGAGCACAGCGAATCCGGCCCACTCTCTTCATCTCTAATTACTGAGGCCGAATTCTCCCATGAAGGGGCAGAGATTTCCTTGACCCTGTCGGCAAACTCATTCAGCGACGTCCGAGCAAGATGGAACTCAATTATGAGGGCACTAATAGCATCAGAGCAGTCTATTGAAGCAACTGATGGGGGCGATTAGAATTAGTGAGGAAGTGACAGCCGAAGAAATTCAGTCTATAGCAAGAGAGCTGCAGATTTTGAGGAACCAGATCCAAACTATCTCTTCCCAGTCTTCAGAGTATGGAATAACCGTAGAAGCACTTTCTAAGCAAGACCCCAGTAGGCCAGTTTACCGGTCCCTGGGAAACATTCTCCTTGAAGTCGATGATAGAGAATCATTGGAATCCGAACTCAAGGACGCTCAAGAAGCACTTAACGAGCATCTTGGCAGACTCGTTGAGAGGGAAGAAAGCATCCGAAAAAGATACGAAGAAATGACCTCTAGCTTCGAGAGGGCGTGACATTGGATGAGCCAAGACACAGATCCAAAAAAACCTCCATCGAAAACAGTCCTTTTCAAGTCACTATTGTCAGAAGGGAATAAGGAGCAAGCTCTGGAACTAAGTGAGAAGATTCTGGAAGAATCAAGGAGCCTAGAAGATAGGAACTTCGAGGAAGAGGCTTGGATTAGGATGGAAAGAGCCCTATTGGGGGCAATCGAACAGGAGAAAGTGGGTAACGAACTACGTTGGTGCGTCGATAGGCTTGCTTCGGTAAATCCGGGATCACCTCTCCACGGGCTTGCCCTGCTAAATCTTGCTTCTTGGCATCGAAACTCCAACGAGAGAATGATGGCACTTGTCACACTCGCCGACATTTCTTCCGATGCAGGACACCCTGTGGACGTGATTGGACTTTCTAGATTAGAGTCCGGTAGGATACTGTCCTCTATTGGTGATCTTGAACCTGCGATGAGGCACCTCTGGATGGCAATGAGGAGGCTTTCTTCATCCGCTATGCCAGCCGAAGCAATAGTTTGTGCTATGGAATGGCTTGACATAGCATTAGACGACATTGACCCCGATTCCCCAACTATGGATAAGCGAATAGTCGACGCAAAGCCAAGGGAAAAACCTGGGATGACAATGGTGCCATCTAATCCTGAAGACATTAAGGAGGCTGTCGAACTAATTCTCTCAAACGCTCTAAAAGACGTCTCCGGAGAAAAGAGGGATGATATCGGCTTAATATTGGATGCCAGTGAAACCTTGGAAGAAACACAATGGAGGAAAGCAATAGAAGAAAGGAAAAATGAAATTCAAGATTCTAGGCTGATAGAAGTGCTCCAATCGTGATTAATTATTCTCTCAATCTCCTCATCCCCCCAAGCCGAATTCTCTGGCAATTGTAGGCACCAACCAACTTCCTCTATAGCATCATCAAGCGATCCCCAGGGCTCAGGGCTAACTGGGATTTCTATTTCGACTAGAACCACATAGCCCCCGGGCAGTAAATCCCCCTCAATCGCCTTTGCAGTGCCTAGAACTCCTGTTTCTTCGAATAATTCCCTCAGTGCGGCTTCCTCTGGGGCCTCACCTTTGTTCAAACGACCACCAGGCAACTCCCAACCTCTCGACCTATTCTTCACCATTATCCAGCACCCATCTTCTTCGGCGGAATAAGTCCAAGCAACAACAAAAACCATAGCTAAACCTCCAGATCTTTCAATATCTCAGATGCCATCTCTTCAGCCCCAGAGACACCTTCGGCAACCATTCTTCTTGCAAGAAAGAAAGCCTCGGTGTTTTTACCTTCGGACCTAAGACTTTCAATTTTTGAAAAAGGACCCTGCTCTCTATCTTCCAAAGTTTCTTCGATCTCTACATCCTCATTATTTTTTGTCAGACTCCCGAGTTTATTGAGAAATGCCGATCTATCCGAAATAGAGGGTTCTTTCCATTCAACGCCCTCTTTGCCTTCGACAATTGCCCCCATCCTTTCTCGGAACCGTTCTATTGCCTTTGAATCAGGAAAAACACTCTTGGCCTGATCGTAACAAAGCCACGCTTCGTCATACTGGCCCTTTCTCTCGTACATCATCCCGAGTCCCTCCCATGCTTCGTGATTTTTTGGCCTCTGGGAAAGAAGAATTTTTGACAATTCAAGAAACACATCTTCCAATCCGCTCTTCCGTATTCTCTCCAGCCTTCTTGAGAATAGGATATTTGCCCTCTGGTCCGAAACGTCTAGTTTCTTCAACCTATCAGAAAACGACTCAATACCCCCATCTTCTGACCCAATTTTTTCCCACCACTTGTCTGGGTCCAATGGATCATTTGCCAGAGTGGCATCCAACATCCCTTCACACGATTCAATTATGTCCATTCCCGCCAATTGTTCCATTAGGGAGGAATCTCTTCCCAGTACTGCGAAGAGGTCAGCTAGAACCGACCTAGCGCCTTCAGAATCATCCATCATCACTTTGATCCGAATCAAAACCTTCCAATTATCCTCATTCGTGAAGTCGTAGAGGACACTTTGCTTTGCACTCTGATCAGCCCACGAGAGATTACTCTCGTTTCCTTCACTTATTCTTAGAAACTTTTCAGCCTGGCTTCTGTATCTGTTCCCCAAACTCCTACGCGGGTGCTGTAGTGACTCTGACAGGTGGTCATCTTTTTTCATCAGCCTACCCTCATAGAACAGATTCATATGGCGATCTATCGATTCCAGGATCTATGGTTGCATCCATGCCAATCTTACTTGTCGTGCCATCCGAAGAACGACTCGGATCCAGGCTAGATCCCTTTTGATTGGAAAGTATCAGAGTATCCTTATCGGGTTGCCATCGAGTCATTAAGGCCCATTCCACTCTAGATGAATTAGTTACATCGATGTCCTTGTCGACCACAATTACTTGCTTCATCGATTTATGGCCTTCCAATGCTGCCTTTATTGCCTTCATACCATCTCCTCTTTCTTCTGGGATTATCTGAACTACGGATGATAGCCAACCACTGCCACCATCTGTGAGAAACACGTCAGTGCAGTTAACGACCTGCGATACTGCAGTTTTGATCGTCGGTGCCCTGGGCATCCCCATCAGTGTCATATGTTCTACTCCTGCGGGAATTAGTGCGTGGAATATCGGATCGTTTCTATGATGAATCCTGTCATACTCTATTATTGGCTCAAGCCTAATGTCATCAACAGTACCAGTAATGTCAACATAGGGGCCTTCTTCCGCTGTTGAAGTTGTAATTCTTGCTTCCATGGCATATTCTGAGTTTGCCGGTACCGTGACTCCATTAGAGAGCTCAACCACTTCTAATTTGGAGCCATACAACCTTTCATGCAGTGCTGCAGCAACCATCAACTCATCTAGAGGTTCGTCAAATGACATTGCGGCAGCTAGGAGGACCACTGGATCGGGCCCATTGACCACGGCAATCGGTACTTCTTCACCTCTCTCCTGAGCATTGTTTACCATTGTTCTAAGGTGCCTGGGAACTAGTCTGACACAAGTCGAACTCTTCCCTTTGACTAATTGCCTATGGAATGAAGTGTTCCGTATTCCGCCATGTTGGGCTATAATTATTGAAGCAGATTGGTACCTCCCTCCATCTTCACTATAGTGCCAAGGAATTGGGATGCTGAATAAATCAGTGTTAACCATGGTATTCTCAAACACTGGGGCCTTTGCCCCGTCTACAAGAATTGGTTCCGAGGGATTCTCCATCGCCCACGAAAGTATGTCTATCAGTTCCCCGGGCTGTACTTCGAATGCTTCGCAAAGCCTCTTCCGAGTAAGTATGTTCATCACAGCACTGTGTCCGGGCGATTCAGTGATTTCTCTGAATAGGATTGGTTCGTTGCCCGTTCTTTCAGACTCCAACCTCATATCAAAATTAACGCTAACTCGATCATTAATTTCTCTACTACCATCGATGAGTTCCCTGAATCCCATAATATCTCCCGGAAATATAAGCCGCTTGAATGTTAGGCTTCTGTAATCGCCCACAGTGCGAATCTGAAGTATGAGCCACCCGTCAGTATCATAAATGGAGGGCAGGTCGCCAAGCCGTCATTTTGAGGTGTATGCTTGGGACGAGGTCTATTCTCCGGTTCGAAGATGAAGTCGGATCGTAAGAGGTATAGGTGGAAGGAGAGGAAGTTCCGCAACAGACAAGCCAAGAGAAAGCAAGGCGGTGTCCTGAAACATGACCCGCTTCGTGGAAGCCCCCAGGCTAAGGGAATTGTCGTAGAAAAGGTTGGATTCGAGGCAAAGCAACCAAACTCGGCAATCAGGAAGGCCGTTAAGATTAGCTTGATTAGGACTGGCAACAGACTCACCGCCTTCGCTCCGGGGGATGGGGCAATTTCGTTTATCGACGAGCATGATGAGGTCATGGTCGAGGGTATTGGGGGCAGTAAAGGTAGATCCTACGGCGACCTTCCCGGAGTTAGGTACAAGGTGATTAAGGTAAATGGCGTTTCACTAGATGAGATGGTTAGGGGCCGCAAGGAGAAACCAGTACGTTGAGGTGCTTTAGATGGATGATTCAGAGGAAACCACTCAAATTGAAAATTCAGAGGCACCCATTGCCGGAATCGGGACGATGGTTTTTGGAAAGTGGGATGCTAGCGAAGTAGTTTGCAGCGATCCCGGAATCTCCAGATATGTCAATCTAAAGATGATTGGTGCCCCTCATACCGGCGGCCGCCACGCCAACGCATGGTTTGGAAAGCAGGATCTATCAGTTACCGAGCGATTCATCAACAATCTGATGAGGTCGGGCAAGTACAGTGGAAAGAAGCAGTATTGCGCCAAGTCCCTAGACGAAGCATTCGACCGAATGAATGCCAAGAGCGGACAAAACCCCCTACAGACATTCATTGACGCGATCACCGAAGCGGCTCCTTGTGAAGAGACAACGAGAGTTAGAATAGGAGCTGTTAGCCAACCAAAGGCAGTCGATTCATCGCCCAGCAGAAGGCTCGATGTGGCTCTCCGTAATCTTGCCATTGGTGCCGCCTCTGCAACAATGAAGAGCAAGAAATCCCTTACGGAGGGAATAATTTCTGAAATTTCAAAGGCATCAGACGGCGATGTCAATTCCTTCGCAGTTGGGAAGAGGCACGAAGTCGAGAGGATTGCTGCCTCAGCCCGATGATTCAAAATTGCCCAACATTTATCCTATTCCCTGAAACTGCTCAATTGTCTTTATGAACCGTTTTCAGGTCGGAAAAATTACTGGATGAGAATATGGGTCGTAAGGAAGACAATATCAAGCGCGCAACAGAGGTAATGCACATTCGCGAGAGAATCAGGAATCTAGCCATCGCCGCCCACATTGATCACGGAAAGACAACCCTGTCTGACAACTTGATAGCTGGCGCTGGCATGATGTCCGAGGAACTGGCAGGAAAGTCTCGTGTTTTGGATTTTGACGACCAGGAAAGTGCCAGAGGAATTACAATCAATGCCGCCAGTGCGTCTATGGTTCACGGAGTAAGTGGTGAAGACTACTTGATCAATCTGATAGATACCCCGGGGCACGTAGATTTTGGGGGCGACGTCACACGGGCAATGAGGGCCGTTGACGGATGCATCATACTCACCTGTGCCGTAGAGGGAGCAATGCCACAAACAGAAACTGTGGTCCGCCAGGCTTTGAAGGAGAAGGTCAGGCCGGTTCTATTCATCAATAAGGTCGACCGCCTTATCAATGAGCTCCAGGTAACTCCAGAGGACATGATGGCAAGATTTCAAGAGCAAATCAAAAAGGTCAACAATCTGATTAGAACATTTGCCCCTGACCAGCACAAGTCAGATTGGCAAGTCGATGTAGCCAAAGGAACCGTTGCCTTTGGTTCGGCATATCACAACTGGGGGATAACAGTCCCATTTATGCAGAAGACCGGGGTAAATTTCACCCAGATATTCGAGTACTGCAACAATGACCAACAGAAAGAGCTTGCAAAGAAGGCTCCAGTCCACGAAGTCTTGCTTGATATGGCCGTAGAGAAACTTCCTTCGCCATTGATTGCACAAGAATACCGAATTCCAAATATTTGGCAGGGAGATCTTGACTCTGAGGTAGGTAAGACAATGATAAACTGTGATGCAGATGGCCCTCTATCTCTGATGATAACGAAGATTTGGATGGACCCTCACGCTGGTGAGGTGGCAGTCGGTCGGGTATACTCTGGTACAATAAAACAGGGGGAGACCGTTTGGGCTAGCGGTGCTGGAAAGTCTGAGCGTGTCCAGCAAGTTAGCATGATGGTCGGAGGAGATAGAATCCAGGTCCCAGGAGTCTCAGCAGGAAACATTGCTGCATTGACTGGCGTTAGAAGTGCAGCTGCCGGTGTCACCATTACAAGGGAGAAGGACGAGACTCCCTTCGAGGCAATTCGCCATTATTCGGAGCCCGTTGTAACGGTTGCAATTGAGCCGAAATCGATGAAGGATCTGCCAAAATTCATCGGCGCGCTACGAGGTTTGGCAAAAGCGGACGCTTCCCTCTCCGTCGATACAAATCATGAGACGGGGGAAGCACTCCTATCCGGCATGGGGGAGTTGCACCTTGAGATAACCATTTACAGACTCGAGGAGGAGCAAGGGATCAAGGTTAACCAAAGTAACCCAATTGTAGTTTACAGGGAGTCAATTGGAAGTGACAACAAGGGTAGGGCGTTCGAGGGCAAGTCACCAAACCGGCATAATAGATTCTACGTTGAAGTTGAGCAGCTTCCTGAGAATGTGATTAAAGCATTGAGGGAGGGTGATCTAGGTGATGGTCCCGTCCGAACCAAGGATGCAAAGGAAGTAGGGAACAAGTTCGGCGAACTAGGGATGGATAAGGACCTAATGAGGAAGATATACGCAATAAATGCAACAACTGTGCTTGTAAACGATACAAAGGGAATACAGAACCTCCATGAGACAAGGGAACTGATAATCGAGGCATTCAATGATGTTTGCAAAAAAGGCCCAATCGCCGATGAACCACTAACCGGGGTATTGGTTAGGCTAGTAGATGCAAAGTTGCACGAGGACGCAATTCACAGGGGACCGGCACAGACTATTCCAGCAGTTAGAAATTCGATTAAGGGAGCTCTACTAAGGTCAAATTCGGTTCTTTTCGAACCCATCCAGAACATCAGAATCGACGCACCCACTGAATGGGCTGGTGGAATTACCAGGCAGTTAATTACTCGCCGAGGTGTTATTGAAGATATGCCGGTGGAAAACGATGTTACCTGTGTGATTGGAAAGATGCCCGTGGCCGAATCATTCGGATTCTCCAATGATATCAGGGCAGCAACGCAAGGTAGGGCAGTGTGGAATACTGAGAACGCCGGATACGATCAAGTCCCACCCGAACTATTTCACAAGATAGTTGGAGAGATTAGGCAGAGAAAGGGTCTGAAAGAGGAGATACCCGGAGAGTCCCAGTACACAGATTGATCAGCTAATCCTGATCAATTGGAAGTCAGTCAATTCCTTAAGAATTTCAACTGCTGGTGATTTCGGTAGCCTCCCCAGGCATTCGTGAGCTACTGAGTGGTGATGCATCGCTCGGCTTCTCGCATATTCGATTGAACCAGAATTTTCCAATTCCGAAACTGCCTTAGCCAGTGATTCTGCATCACAGTCGCCCGATCCAAATACAATATCGAAATTCGGAAGATCCTCATCACTTTGCTTTGCATGAATTGCTATCAAGGTCATTTTTCCCTGAACAATGTCAGACCCAGCTGGCTTCCCCAGGGTCTCTGTGTCGCCCGTGACGTCGATTAGATCGTCCATCAATTGGAAGCATAATCCTAGGTTTAGTCCCCATTCTGCCATATTTTCAATGGTTTCTCGATCAGCATCCGCAAGTATCGCTCCAGTTCTGGCACAGGTCTCGAACATCGCACTGGTCTTGCCAGCTATCATTTCGATGTAGTCTTGTTCTGATACCTCCTCGCGAGTCTCGAATTCAATATCCTCCTGTTGACCCTCTGCAACCTTCCTGACCATTTCTCCAATCGATGTAATAAGATGGCCTAACCGATTGTCTGGAATATCATCAGACTCAGCAAGGATTTCAAATCCAACGGCCAGCATTGCATCGCCAGCATTGATTGCCGTCGCATCATCGTACTCAACATGGACCGCATCAAGCCCTCTCCTTATTGGGTCCTGGTCAATTATATCATCATGAATTAACGTGAAGTTATGGATAATTTCTATCGACGCACCTAGTGTATAGTGCCCCTCATTCTCCCCTCCTACTGCTTCACCAACAAGTCTAGGGAGAATGGCCCTAAGCCTCTTGCCACCCCCTTTGAAAAGGTGAGTCATGGCTCCATGGAGATTTTTTTGCTCCATTTTTCCGAGACTTTCCATTATTTCTCCCTCCACTCTTTCACGATGGTTAGCGAGAGCGTCGAGTAGGGTTTGTCCGGGATTAACAGAATCGCCATCCATGTTTACTTCCCCACAGTAGATTATATCCTCATTTATCGAACTTGCCATTTTCAATGGAGCACACTCATGTGGAATCGCAAATTTCTGCCATATCAATCTGAACCATGGTGCAATCACTTCTCCGGACCAATCGCCCTCTCCGCTCATCATTCTGCTAATTTCGTCAGAATCCACCCAGCGGACTTCTGAGATTTCATTTTCATTATGTTCTACTTCAGTATCAGAATTGACCACCATGATGTGGTCGACTTCCCTCTCGATCCAATCTTCATTCCACCTGCATGAATACTCCATTCTACCTATGTGGTGGAAAGCCCAATCCTCAGAAATTCCCATTGGAATCCCCAACTCTTGGTCCAACTTTCTCCTTGCTGCATTCTTCACGCCGTCATTACCAGTATTCTCTGACTCTATGTCTAGAGGGTGGCTACAACAGCTATTGGCCCATACTCCTGGGAATGTAATTTTCTGGGTAGATCTTTTCTGAACCAGAAGACGTCCCTGTGAATCAAAAATTAGTACGCTGAAGGCACGATGTCTAATCCCGTCGTCTTTGTGGCAGGAAAGTTTTGACTCGGCGCCTATCACGTTATCATCTATATCCACAACTAGGCACATCTCGCCCATCATCTCTGACTGGATTTCATCGTGTTCTCCTATCTTGCCGATTTCAGGGGCCATCAAGTCAATCGAGAAGGGTGATGTATATGAAGACTCAACCGCCGAGAATCTTAGTACCTATTGTTTTTCCAGATGTCAATAAATCAATTACTCTGCCCGGTTTCCTTCCATCGATAATCCATACTTCTTGGACTAACTTAGCAATCTCTAGGGACCTTTCAATTTTCAAGCCTATCCCCCCGGTGACGTCAATCTCAGAGTTATGCTTTCCATTGACTGTTGTTTCGGGACCTAACTGAGTAATCAAAACAGAGCCATCTTCGCCCGGGGGCCCAGTCAAAACGCCATCGGAATCGCCAATAAGAAAAATGCAATGAGTGGCATCACATTCTGTTGACAACCGCATCATCAAATCGTCACCAGACAATATCCCAAACTTAGTTTCATCACCCGTATCCACAACATCTCCAAATGTGATGGGGATCGGCTCATCGGCACCACGTTCGAAGTGCGAAACATCTCCAGAAAAATCAGCCCCGGTTCCGGTGGCCCAATCCGAAGGTGGGTGGAAGCTACATTCCAGACCTCTTTCATTCATTCTCCCTATGATGAGGGCATTCAACTCCCTCATATCCGAGCGAATTTCCTCTACTGCTGCCCATTGCTCTACCTCTTTGTCAAGTTTTAGCCCACTTGCAATCTCGTATTCCTTTGCAAGAAGATGACCGTAAGAGCCGGCTCCATGCACTAGGACAATTGAAGCGCCAAGTTCGGAAACAGAACATAGGGAATCTACGACTTCGTCCACTGCTTTACGATCGAATTTCTTCATAGAACTCTTGTCGGTTATTAGGCCCCCGCCTAATTTTATCACTACCCTGAATGCCATTCTCGCACACAAGGTCTAGAGCCACGTATTCTAACATTTTCAAATTCCAGCATACAGTTTAACGCTTAGTGCTTAGTGGAATTATTGTGATTGACACAGCCGAACTTGACAGGTTCCAGCGTTGGCTCCAATCCGAGCTAGCCATAGCCTCTTCAATAGAAGACAAAAATGACCGAGATCGCAGATTACTCCAAATTGAGATAGCCATTTCTGAGGTGGTTCGATATCGGGAGATCCTAAGTTCTCTGGACAGCACCACTTCATCCCCATTCGTAGAGAGGGATTCTGCTGTCAGGGAGCAGAATAATGCTGATGTCAAACCAGTCACTAAAACTGGAGAGTGCCATTCCTGCGGTGCTGAAAAAATAAGCGATTTGCAGTTCTGCCCGGTTTGCGGCGAGTTCTGATTACTCTTCTTCTGACCACGATTCTCTCAGCAAAGAGAGCTCCGGGTCGTCTTCGCCAACAATGGACAAGTATTCCCCAGATACGCTGTCAGTTAGGAAAACGGTTACTCCAGCATGCCATATGGTCTCCCCGGAAGCAACCATTCTTGCAGTATCCACCTCTATTATGGCAGGATCATTATGATGAACTCTCCCAGCCTCTGCTGCATACCTAATTGAAGCAGATAAATGAACATGGGAACGATCACCAGGGCTGATCCCCACTTCTACCAGATTCTCAGCCTCAGCAGGGTCCGATGGGTAGTACAGGGAATCT
Source organism: Methanobacteriota archaeon (assembly GCA_002683155.1). Taxonomy (GTDB): domain Archaea; phylum Thermoplasmatota; class Poseidoniia; order Poseidoniales; family Thalassarchaeaceae; genus UBA36. Next base: position 13,383 of record NYST01000037.1, read on the forward strand.
GGGATATTGCTCGACGGCAGGTCCAATTCAATCTCAACAGTATGCCCGTAAGTCGCACGCATCATATTCCCTCGAACTTCATACCGCCCCTTAGAATCGGTTTCAGATATCGCCCTAAGGTGATGTGGCCTTAGCCAGTGTTGTGGCCTTCTGCCTCCATCTTTGAATTTCCTCACAATATCTCTAACGTCTATCCATCCATTGATGTCCATTTCCAAATCAAATTTCTCCGGCGCGTGCCTAAGAACAAGAGCCAACTTTCTCGCCATACCGTCTCTCTCCCTGGTACTCAGAATGAACTTGCCTTCCGAGTTGCATGCCGGACAAAGATCGTCATCGGAAAAATATCCATGCATCGAGCATTCCCTAATCATGTGCTCACCTCGATGTGGATTGTTCAAGAACCTCACGGTCGTTAGGTTATCCATACTCCCGGGAATCGTTATGGGCCAGCCCCCAGAGGGGGGCTCATGCGTTCGGTTATTGTCGACTGGCGAAGGACCCCTTTTACCAAGGCTCATCGGGGTGCCCTGTCCGGTGAAAGGCCAGATGATTTCGCTGGACAGGTAATTCGTGACCTAATGCGCAATACTGCTATTGAAAACCATGCCATCGATGATATTATTGTTGGCTGCGCTTATCCAGAGGGGGAACAAGGGTACAACATCGGTCGTCTGATGGCCTTTGCTGGCGGTTTTCCACCGGAAGTTCCCGGTTCAACAATCAACAGGCTTTGCGGCTCTTCAATGCAGGCAATGCTCAACGCATCGGCTCAAATCTCAGCAGGTTGGGGGGATTGCTTCCTTTGCGGTGGAATTGAGTCAATGTCTAGAGTCCAGAGAAGAGGCTTCAACTGGAGTCCAAACACTGCTTTGGAGCAGGAAAATCCTCATGCTTACATCAACATGGGAATTACGGCTGAAAATGTAGCTAACCTGCACGGTATTTCGAGGGAGGAACAGGAGGAATTCGCTCTGGCATCTCATCTCAAGGCAGTGAAGGCTTATTCACAGGGCAATCTTAATCAGGAGATAACCAAGATTGCATCAGTTGCCGGCGAAGTCTCTCAAGACGATTGCATCAGGCCAGAATCAAACCTAGATTCAATGTCAAAACTACAACCAGCATTTATGGAGGGCGGATCTGTTACAGCCGCAACATCATCCCCTCTTACTGATGGGGCCGTGTTCTCACTGGTATGCAGTGAAGAATTTGCAATTTCGCATTCCCTGGACCCGATAGCAGCAATCGTCTCGGGAGCGGTAACTGGATGTAATCCCGAATTGATGGGGCTCGGCCCAATTTCCTCCACTAATCTAGCACTCGAGAGGGCGGGTTGGGATATTTCCGACATCGAAGTTTTTGAGTTGAATGAGGCCTTTTCATCTCAGAGTATTGCTTGCATTAGAGAATTGGGATTGGACCCCAACATCGTAAATATCGATGGAGGGGCCCTCGCTATTGGTCACCCCCTCGGCGCATCCGGAGCAAGAATAGCTTGCAAAGCTGCTAGCATTTTGGGGCGAATAGGAAAGCAGAGGGCAATGGCTTCTATGTGTATTGGTGGCGGAATGGGTATTTCAATAGCACTCGAAGCCCTGTGACGCAAATCGACGCCCTCATCAATGACCCACCAATAGCAAGTATGTGAGTGAGGATACCGGCGTCCTAGTTCAAGGCTCTAGCCTAGATGGAAAAACAGTCATCCTTGCTGTCTCTGGAGGGATAGCTGCAACTGAGTCAATAAAATTGGCAAGGGAACTTAGGAGGCATGGCGCAACAGTCTTACCAATGATGAGTAAATCCGCAGAGAAGATAATTTCCCCCCTTGCGCTGTCCTGGGGTTCGGGAACTAGAGTAATCACAGAGTGGAATCCTGAGATGTCCCAATTGAGTGGTTTTGATGGGCTTATAATGGCCCCTGCCACAAGAAACTCGATTGCCAAATTCACCCACGGATTAATCGACTCCCCTATGATGATGGCTCTTTCTGCAGCATCAGGAGGGGGGGTTCCAATGTTGTTCGTGCCATCTATGCACAACGATCTGTTCCATGACGCCGTAACTTCGGACTTAATTTCAAGTCTTGAAGAATTAGGTGTTGAGGTATTGCTCGAAGAACCTTCGGAGGGCCGGATGAAACAACCAAACCCAACAAGCATCGTCGCACATTTTTGCAATCTAACAAATAGGAGTCTCGAAGGCCGAAAAAGAGTGGTCGTAACACTGGGGGGAAACTCTGCGCCAATAGACTCCGTTAGGAGGCTGGCAAATACGTCCACGGGAAAAACTGGTTGGGCAATAGCTGAGCACCTGCATAGGATGGGACATGATGTAGTGTGTTTAGTTGGCCATACGACTGCTAATCCGACATTTCCTTTGCCCGACGTTAGAGTGGACGAATCCCCCGATGGGATGCTAAAGGAATCAGTTCGTGTCACTAATTCAAGAAATTTACCTGAATTCTGGATACATGCAGCCGCAATTCTCGACTATGAGCCTGAGTTTGAAAGTGGTAAGAAGCCTAGCGGTATTGAAAACTGGAAAATTGAACTTTCACCTACTAAGAAGCACCTTCATGCACTAAAGGGACTAATTGGGAGTGCAAGGAGAATCGGATTCAAACTAGAGTCTGCTGTTGACGAAGAAACCTTGATTTCAAAATCACAGACTCTATTGGCCGACAACGATTTAGATGCAGTGGTCGCCAATCTCCTGGATGAGGTAAACGGACTATCGAAGTACAGATGCAGGATATTATTTTCTAACGGCAACGTGAAACGAATACAAGACTTGTCAGAATTATGCGTTGAAATTGAGTCAATCATTTCTTCAAAATGATTACTTCGCCAAACGAATCATTCAAGCACTATTCCTTATGGGAAAAGAGCGTGGCAGATCATTCTAAGGCCAAGAGGGGAATTCCTCCCAAGTCAGATTTTAACTCATGGTACCCCGCTATAGTAGAGATTGCCGATCTAGTTGACAAGAGGTACCCAATCAAAGGAATGGACGTCTGGAAGCCATATGGGCTAACTGCAATGGGCCTAATTGACCAACTAGCTAGGGGAGAGATGTCACGAACTGGGCATCTAGAGCATCGATTCCCACTGTTGGTTCCCGAGGCCCTTTTGGACAAGGAAAACAGGCTCGTGTCAAGACTGAAGGCCGCTCGTGAGGCAGGGGTAGATCCTTCCGAGCTACGTCTCGAAGATGAGGAGTCGGGATTCAAGAAAGAGGTATACTGGGTCACTCATGGCGGTGAAAATGAATTGGAGTCCCCAATGTTCCTTAGGCCTACTTCTGAAACTCCGATGTACACAATGTTCTCCCTATGGGTCAGGAGTCATGCCGATTTGCCACTGAAGACATTTCAGATAGTCAACACCTTTAGGTATGAAACGAAGCAGACTCGATCATTCATCAGAGTCAGAGAGATCCACTTCTTCGAGGCCCATACCGTACACGCCGATCAGCATGGGGCTGACATGCAGATTCAAGAGGATGCAGAAATGGTACAGAGGATTATGCATGAATTATGCCTCCCATCATTGGTTTCCAGGCGACCTGTTTGGGACACATTCCCCGGGGCATGGTACACAAAGGCGGCTGACGTGGTGATGCCAAACGGGCGGACCCTCCA
>NYST01000038.1 GCA_002683155.1 Methanobacteriota archaeon
GATTCTTTCCGGTGATTTGGTAGCTTCGGCGAGAAATATTAGTACAACCGATGAGCCAGTGAGGAAGTTTGTCAACAATGACTCATTTGAGAAAGTATTAGTTTTGAAACCGTCTATCGAGATAAACGCTTGGTCATCCCAGAGGGGAATGGCAGGCTTCTCTTCCACACCAATAATTCTGACCGCACGCATTTGGTCCGTATCGGGCGATTTGCTTGGGCCAGATGGCGATAGGGAATCCGGCGAGTGGTCGATTATAGAGGATCCATGGTCCCAAACAGTATCCCTATTGCAGGATAGCCAAAACCTACAACAAGCCCCCGTACTGAGGTCCTTTGAACCACCGGTAAAAAATTGGGTCACTTCGGACAGAATTTTCGAAGAAATAGCCAAGGTAATTGGTGAAAGAAGAAGGGGGAATTCCGGCGAAAGAAGTGAATCGGGGACTGTTCGAAGCATGCTTCTCCAGAATTGGCCCTTGGATCACGGAAGCACCACCTTAGGTAGCCACGCAATCTTCATTCCTGGTTGGCTAATCAATCTTGAAACTGAAATGATACTTCACGGGAGAAACGGGCGCCTATACGATATCTAACTTCTCTGAAGTAGCATCATATCTTCATCCGAAAGAGTCTGACCCTCCATCAATCTTGACATCAGTTCTGAAACATCGACTCTCTCGGGACCCTCCTCCTTCCTCGTTCCTGATAACTTCAGAATATCTTGCATGGAATGGATGCATCTGAGAGAAATGATGTACTTGTTATGCAAATCATCGGCTTCTCCCTTGGTTGAAGTTAGTGCTAGATGTTCCGAATTAGCCATGCCTCTGAGCCTATCCACCTCATTTGAGAGCTCCATCATTAGGGAATGGGCCTCTTCAGATTTTTCCGAAGCATCTGTCACTGCGTCGTGTGCCTTCTGTTGCCTCTTCTCAGCCTGCTTAACTTCCTTCAGAACTGAAGAGCTACTTTTTTCCTCTTCTTGTTTCAACATCTTGAATTCATTCTGCAACCTCTTCATTGTTGCAAAGAATTCTCTTTCCTTTTTTGAGCTAATTTGCCCTGTCTGATGGCGCCATTCTAACTTATTCATCTGCTCCCGAATCTTATGGGAGTTGGGGCCGTTTCTTTTCTTTCCAGAGGTACTATCCTTTGTTTCAACAGAACTTCTTAATTTGGCACGTATTTCCTTCAATTCATTAGTCTTCTCAAGCCTAATCTTCCTTAGTTCTGCAACTCTGCTGTTTGCTTCATTTCGTAACACTTTCTGCTTCTGGACTTCCGTGATCAACTCCTTAACTTGGCTGTTAATCTCATTTCTCTTGTCCAATTGACTCCTGACCTTGTTGTTCAACTCGTCACGCCTAGTTTTGAAATCTGATAGCTTGTCGCTAACCGATTGAGTCCTCGTTTCGAAAACTTCACTAAAATTCGACTGATTGAGTTCCAACTAGGCCCCTCAATGACTTCGAATTTGGGTCTCCATTTAAGGAATACCGAGTTTTCATCAAATCTAATCCCTGCGAGTAGCAACTCTGCCCTGCCTACTGCCCCTGCGAGAAACTCCTATCTTCCTGCCTCTTTTCCTAGTTTTGGTACTGGGAATCACATTTTTCCTATCGCCATCATTCGTTTCAGAAATCGCCGAGAGGCGACCAGACTCTAGTAAAGCCCCCAACTCATCTGTGCTTAGCAAGCCCCCCTTGGCAGCGATTCCGCGTATATCTTCTATGCTGGCTATATTCCCCCTACTAGACGAAATTCTGGAGAATTTCTCAATTCGCCCCAACTCATTTCTTTCAACCTTAGTAGTTTCCTTCAAGGCCTCAATTTTCTTATCGATCGATGCAATCCTTTTGCTGATTCTCCTAATCTCCTTTCTGCTAATTTTCTCCTCTTCAATTTCTACATTTTCTTTGAGTTCAGAAACTACTTTGTTTGAGACTACTTTGTTTTGATCCAATTTGGTTGAAATCTCCCTCATTTCGGACACTTTTTTGATATATTCAGAATGCGCCTTCTCAGCCTCTTTCTTTTTCTTAATTGATGCCTGTATTTCGAAGAATCTACTGAATGCCGTCAGCTCCGGATTTAGCATTGGTACGGACGTCAAGTCATTGTCAATACTGGTCAAAGAATCGTAAGTTTCACTCAACCACTCTTCTAGAATTTTCGATGGCGGAGGTACACACTTGTTGATACTATCTCGCACTTCTCGTTTCTTTTGTGCTTCCTTTCTTGATAAATGGAATTGACTAAGCAACTTCTTCCTTCCCGAATCGGAATTCTCAAATCCTACGATAGCGGATCTCAGAGACTTTACTATGTGGACTTGCTCTTTCCTCTCTGTCCGCAATTCTCTTATCTGAACGTCAATGGATTTCAAAAAGACCTTCTTTTCTTTGATAATTTTATTTATTTCTCCCGAATCCAAACCTTCCAGATCGCCCCACTTGTTTTTTTGATTCGACGCCCCACTCATTCTTCTTCACTTCCGGCTTTCTCTGTGACTTTCTTCTTCCTAGTTTTCTTTGCGAAAGAAGAACGTCCACCTTGCTCAACTGTTTTACTGGCTTTTAGTAGATCCCCGAAACCAGGACCAGCTTCTCCAAACCCTAATTCCAGCCTCTTTTCCCAGTGCTGTATTGCCCTATCGCTTTGGGAAAGCAGCTCCCTTGCCCGATCTAATTGGCTCTTGACCTCCTTTAATTCCCCCGAAGATTCTGACAGTTTGCCGTACATTGGTTGAGCCTTCTTTACCGCATTGATCATCTTTGAATGCGATTTATCTGCCTTCTTGAATAATTCAGACATTTTTCTGCTCTTTTCCAAATAACTCAACATATCTGGATTGGAATCCTTTCGATCCCTAATCCATTTGTCATTCTCTGTGATTAGCGCCCTCCTCTTCTCCAACAGCCTCCTCTCTGATTTGTGATCAAGCGCGGACGTCTGGATCTTATTCTCAATATCCTCAATCTCCTCGAGCAGCTTCCTCTTCTTCCATTCAGGGTCCAGACTAATCATTCCACCTGAGCTAATCAGCCTCTCTCGTATCTCTTTGACCTCTGGAATCAGCCCACCAGCCTTACTCTGATGAGAATCCCTGTCTGCCTTGAATGATGCAACCTTACTGTTCGCTTCGTCGAATGCCTTCTTCAGTCGTTCAACCTTCGGGCTAAGCAAGTCTTCTTCGGCTTCCAAATTTCGTATTACGCCGGGAAGACTTTCCTTTAGCATAATCCTCCTCTGCAGGAGTTTGTCAGCGAGCTCTTTGGGCTCAACCCGCATCAGTTCTCCAGCGTCCATTTCGATTGCGAGAAATACATCCCTTTTATGCAATTTTGTGGGTTTGATTCATACGATGCCCATTAAAGCCGATATCATGAGGGCCTTGGCAAGCAATACTGCCCCTTTGTTCGTAGCGATATTATTGCTGTCTTGCATTGGATTGCAACCACACTCTCCAAATCTTCTAAATTCTCTCGACTTTTCCCCAATGCACTCCGAAGAGTCGACCAATTCGACAAATTTCACCACATCTGGTGGATCTGGTTTGGCAGTATCCGGAGAGCCGGGGTACGTCGGCGATGTCCTAATTGCATCAATCATGGTCACAAATTCTGGTAATGCTAGTGGGGCTGTCGCGCTCGTAATCTCTCCCGATTCCGGAGGTGAATCCTTCCAAGGTGAGCACATCACCATCTCACCAGGATCAACTCGCCAGGTTTCCTCACACTTCACATTGCTTTCTCCTGGTACTAGCAATTTTGATTGGCTCGTAACCGTCATTGAGGGGCAGGATAGTTTACAATTGAGGGGAAATTTTTCTGTAGAGGTTATGCCAAGCCAGATTCTCAACGTCTCTATCGATTCTATCGAATGGTCCAATTCTGAAGGATTGAGTTTTGATGCCTTAATTTCTCTTTCAGCTGGAAAGTCCCGAGTTATTATCCTAGATGCCTATTCTGTAGACCAGGGGAACTACCAGTTATTACAGAGTGTGAAGATTGACTCTAACCCTGGAAGGCGAGCAATCACGTTTGATCTCGGACATCCTTCGGCAGAACAGGTTTTACTGGAAGCCATACCAATTGATTGGCTGCCATCTTCTAATTCTGGCAACTCAACAATAATCGATGTTGTAGAGCCAGTAGTGACTGAGGAATCAATCGTTGTGAGTGCTTCCTTTCCTTCTGAAAGCCCAACTCCGGGTAGCAGTCCAATGGTGATAATTTCATTAGAAAATATTGGAAATTATCAAGCACAATCAGGATTTCTTCGAATCATTTCATCATCCGACCAAGAAATTCTAGCAGAAACATCAGTACCAACAGTGATGCCGGGTTCCAAATTTACAACTGATGTTTCCATACCTGACTGGCCCGCTAGCGATAGTGTTGGATTGGAGATTCAATGGCATACAAATGGGATCCATTCTACAAGTTTCTATTCAATTGAAACGGAAAATAGCCAGGAAGGAACTGAACTCCCATTTGACTTGCTAGCGGCCGGGTACGGCCTTCTAGCCGGGATTCTGATTATACTTCTTGGAACATTGGTTTGGCGAGCAGTCTCAACTAGAACGCCCTCAACCTCCGACCTCAATCTTCGTGATACCAAGGAATCAGAAAGGAAACTCTCAAAACAAGAGAAGGTTGAGATTCAATGCTCGTATTGCGATCAAAGGCTGATGGTCCCAAACAATCATTCCGGTGGTGTTCGTTGTCCCGCCTGTTCGATGGAATTCGTTGTTAATGAAGAAAAGAATCCCGAATATCAAATTGCAAGCTCTTCAGAAGACACTCTTAATTGTCCTGAATGCAATCAGGCCTTGAGAGTAAAGATGGAGAATAGACCCGTAATGTCTAGATGTCCAGTTTGCAGGACCGAATTTATGGCTGTAGCAGAGGAGGTTCAAGATGTCTGATTTCAGTGAAATTGAGGAGATGTACCTGAAGACAATATTTGAGGTTCACACTGAATCTCCTGGGGAGATTGTTAAGACGACACAACTCGCAGATTTGATGGGAGTTTCTGCTGCTTCTGTTACAGAAATGGTCCAACGCCTTTCTCAACGTGAAATGATCACTCACATACCATATCGTGGTTGCCGGCTAACTACCGCGGGTTTTCAATTAGCGGCGCGAGTGAAACGGCGAGAAGGCCTATTGGAGGTTCTTCTGAAAGACGTGATCGGCTTCAATGGGGACGTAAAAGGAGTTGCTTGCAAAATGGAGCATGCAGTGGGGGTGGACTTGGAGGAAACTCTTGATCGTCTTCTTGGCTATCCTGAAACTACAGTTGGTGGTGGTAGAATTCCGAGTATCGAGAGAGACTTTGAAACATTGGGTGTTGGAACGCTATTGCCCTTGGGGCGCCTTCCAGATGATTCTTCAGCAGTTATCGAATTGATTGTTGCAAATGATGTCGAATCTATAACCATCAGTGATTGTGGACTAGGAATTGATTCCATTGTCTCTGTTTCGGGCGGAAAGATAACCATCGAAGGAAACATGGTCGCATTGTCCGATAGTATTTCTATGAAGATACTCGCGAGAATAACTTCTATGGGGGGACAATGATGTCTTCGAAGGAGGAAGAAAGTCCTGTTCAATCTCCTGAAGGTGAATTGGAATCAATGATTGATACTCTACGGGAAACCCCCCCCGAAGCACCAGAAATCAAAGTAATGGTGAAGGAGCAGGATGCCGTTGAAATCAATGAAAACAAGATGAAATTAAAATCCAGGGAGATAATTCTGACAGGTATTGACGACCTATTGATTAGTCGCGGTGCGCGTCTGATATTGTTTCTGCCCATTGTTGTCGTTCTACTTTTCGGCCTCGCACAGTCATATCGTGGTTCGGTTCCTGATTGGTGGGCCGGCGGGGTGCAGGAACTTTTCCTCAACCTTTCATTTTCAAAATCAGTTTATCTACTTGCTTTGGCTTTACTAATTGCTGATCTGGTACTATTGTTTGTTCTACATTACTTGCTGTGGGTGACCAAGAGAATTTTCCAAATTGAAACCGATGAAATCGTCTCAACCGGCGTAACATTTCGTAGTTCTCATGGCTATAGCGAGATGAAAGCCGTAATTGATGGCGCTTCGAACCAACTAAACCTAACAACTACGTTGATGATATTCTCAACCGTTCTACTTGGTTTGGCACTACTCTTCCCTTCTGACACCCAGGGCATCCCAGTGTTGATTGCATTATCCACTGGTAGTCTACTTTCGGGACATAGTGTATACATGGTTTCCAACAGGCCTAGATTCAATACCGTCGAACCATGGGGGCTGTTGTCTGCATTTTCTCCACCAATGCACCCTGCATTGCTGAATATGCCTTTCACAGATGTCATCAGGTCCCATGTCGACCCCTTGCTTGCAGTCCGATTCTCCAAGTACGTGTCATCGTTTACTGAAAATCTACAGAGAGGTGTCAAACTGTCAGAATTACAGGAATACCTTCTACAAGTTCTAGATATGTTTCGTTCAGGACTTATCGAAGAGGAGGATTTCCATAAAGCATTAGGCGAATTGGTTGATACCAAGACCATTGATCAAATCATCAATCATCCAGAGCTTGGTGAGGAGACACTGGATAGGTTACTTTTGCATGCGAGGGACAGATGCGCCCCCTTCTTCCGACTAAATGACAGGATGAGAATGCATTTGTCAACCCAATCAAATGAGCAAATTTGGTTTGATGTAGATATGGAGAATTTAACTCACGGACAGGCAAACCTATTCGCCTTCGTTCTTAACCAGACCGGAGAACCTCAGGATCTCATTCTCAGGGTCCAGACTCCTGATTTCCGTCCAAACGAGTGCATCTACCGTCTCAAAGCCGAACCACATTCTGATGACTCATTATCCGGAAAGGCCACCTACGAAAGGGTCTCATCCTCAATGTCTTCTTCCAGAATTGTCTGGCAGACATTGGTGCCATCATCTATGGGTGATGCTACTGTAACAGTGAGGCTCGAGGACTCTTCTGGAAATTTAATTTCTGGCAAGGTACTAACTTCACAAGTACGCTCCGATCTATTCACCCGCCTACGCATGACAACTGGTGCAGTGTTCATGTTCGGTGCCGCTCTTGCCATTATTTCTCCTGTCCTGCCCTTTGTAGCAAGATTGCTTGGCCTTTAGGTCTCTTCAATAAGGGGGGACTATTCGGAATTGCATGGATAGCGACCAAGGCGAGTCCGACGATCTCCGAACCAGGTTGCATGCCATGGAGTCTAAACTCAGCAGAGTTCGTGGCCAGAGGGATTCTCACAATGACTCTGCTAAGAGGGCAGCAGATCAGAGAAACTCTGCCCAAACAAAAAGGAATGAGGTCCAAGAAAACATCACATCCAGAATGGATGAACAGAAGAAGGTAAGAGCCCAAGCAAAAATACACCAAACAAGTCGAGATGAGATCCAGCAGAGTATTAGGGAGATTTTTTCCCGGAAGAAGGGGACAAGGGATCAAGGGCCTGGAAAGTCCGTAGTCATTCAATTATCAGAAACTGTTGGCGAAATTGAGAGGATTGAAGGTCGAATTATGACCGATGGAGCATTGACTCTTGAAAAGGAGAATTCACTCATAAAGAAACTAAGATCACTCATTTCCCGGCGAGATGAATTGATTCCACATGTCGAGCAGCAGAGAATAGTCTCGATTGACCTTAGTGACATGGATGAGTCGATTCAAACACTCCGGGCAGAAGCCGACAATGAGCATAAGTTGATGCTCGAGCAGAATGTTCTAGCAGATGAGATTTGGAGTGAAATAAAGCCTCTATTCGAGGAAAGGGATTTCCTAAGGGGAGAGGGAGACAGGCTGCATGCATTATTTTTGGACGAGCGAAAAAAGGCCGATGAGGCGCATCAAGGGGTGGTCGAACTACTTTCAAAGGTCAATGAGATTCGTAGCGAGATTCGTTCACAGCACGAAGAGAGTGAGAGGCTGGTCAAGGATCACAACAATTCTGTTAGACAGGCCCTCAGAGGGCCAGATGAAAATGAAGAACTTGCCGAATCGCTATCTGACAAGCTTCTCGGCGGAGAATCAATTACATTCGGAGGCATCGTGTCCACCGATTCGAAGGTGCCCAATCCAGAGAAAACTAAGTCAAAGAGGAAACCAAGAAAGTTGGGTACCACACGGGGCAGGAAGAATTAGCTACCATCCTCGTTCATCGAGTCTAGTCTCAAGAGTGTCTATTTCTAGTCCAGGCATTGCCTCTCCAACCATCTCACAAGCTTCTGCAACTACTGTAGCATCATCGAAGTGATGTGTCGAAAGTACAATTGCTTCAGCGGTTCTTGTTGGATCAGAGCTCTTGAATATCCCCGAGCCGACGAATATTCCATCCATCCCATGTTTCATCATCAGAGCAGCATCAGCAGGCGTTGCTATTCCACCAGCCGAGAAAGTAACTACTGGAAGGCGGCCCATTGCAGATACCTCTTCTAGTACGGCCGACACTTCCCCCCTTAATTCATCCAGGCTCCCGAAAGGTGTAGTTTCCACTTTGGCCCCAATTTCAGAATATTCTTGCATCCTCCGATATCCATCAAGGATTTTTTCAACGATATCATCACGTGAATTTGAGTCTGCTTTTTGCGAAGTTTCGATCTCCGTTTCAAGGAGTCTAGCATGCTTAACAGCACTTACAACATTTCCAGTGCCCGCTTCACCTTTCGTTCTAATCATGGCAGCACCTTCTGCAATCCTTCTAACCGCCTCTCCAAGACTTGTACACCCGCAAACGAAAGGAATTGTAAACTCATTTTTCGGTATATGGTAGAATGGGTCGGCAGGAGTAAGAACTTCCGACTCATCAATCATATCCACGCCAAGTGACTCCAGTACTCTGGCCTCCTCGTCATGGCCGATCCTGGCCTTAGCCATCACTGGAATACTAGTTGTCTCAATGATTTCCTTGATTAGTTTGGGATGGCTCATCCTTGCCACTCCGCCCGACGAGCGAATGTCAGCAGGGACTCTTTCTAGAGCCATTACCGATACTGCCCCCGCATCTTCTGCTACATGGGCCTGCTCAGGAGTCACTACATCCATCACTACGCCTCCCTCCTGCATTTTCGCGAACCCCCTCTTTAGGAGTTCAGTACCGTGCCTCATTTCACCAAGCTCGACTCTGTTGGGCATGGGCACCCCTCTGCGATTTTATTGATGAACCTATGCGGGGGATTTTTTCCTAACTATCCGCAAGGACCGGTGAGTCTCCCTCTGCGATAGGGAGGCTCGGGGCTTCTTCTTCGTTCTTCTCCAACCATTCCATTTCCTCGTCCGGTAAATCGCTATCTGCATAGATTGCTTCTTCCGGGCATTCCGGAATGCACGCCGCACAGTCTATGCACTCATCAGGATCTATTACCAAATATTCTTCGGCTTCCCTAAACGCTTCTACTGGGCAGACATGCACGCAATCTTGGTATTTACACCTCACACAAGCACTAGTTACTACATGGGTCATAACGAGGCAACCCCCTGTGTAATTACCATATGAATTCTTGCTTATTTGCCAATCAGTCGCATTAGTAAATCCTCAGCAACTTCTATCGTTTCCTGTCCTGGATAAACTTCCAACTTGAACTTGCCCTTAGCAACCGATTCTTCAGAATTATTCGAAACGACTCCCCTTCCTTGAACTAGCCTTTCAAGACTTAACCTAATATGGAGGAACTTGTCTTCATCAACTCTACTCCCTACTCCGTTCTCAAGCATGGCAACCAAAGAGTCTTTTTCCAAAATCTCCAATGACGATAATGCAGCTTTGCTCTTCATTTTGACCCTAATTGTTTGCATCGGGGCCCCTAATGTTGAGTTTTCCTTCTCGATTATGATATTCGATTCGCCGCCACTGAGCCAACTGAGAGATTCTTCAATCACTTCACATTCGTCAACGGCACTAGCGTGTATTCTCCATTCACCGCCATGGATGCTCATGCCTATGCCACACGCAGGGATGACTTGAATGCGTTCCATGACGCCCGGTATCTGTAGCATTCCGTTCAAATACTGGTTGCAGGTCGGACGGCTCGCAAACGGGGTAGCCCCCGCAATATGGAGACGTTTCAATGGCCAAAGGAGCATCAGCGAGAGCAGCAGCTCGTAGGCAGAAGGACAAGTGGAAGGCAAAGAGGTGGTACTCCATCAGGGCTCCTCGAAATCCATGGTCATTCAAAGTGATTGGCGAGACAATCGCAGAAGAAGAGGAGATGCTCGTAGGCCGGCCATTCGAGATCATGCAGAACGAGTTGGACGGCGACTTCACAAAGATGCACGTCAAGATCAAGTTTCGAATAAAGGAGGTTGTCGGCAACGATGCCATCACTGAATTTGTTGGTCACGATGTCATGAAGGACTTTGTTAGAAGGCAGATTAGGAGGGACAGAGGTAAAATTGACGATACCATCGATGTCGTCACCGAGGATGGTTTCTTTGTCAGGATTAAGCCGTTCATTGTGACAAGGTCAAGCGTCAAGGCAAGTCAGAAGCACGAGTCTCGTAGCATCACCAGGAACGAGGTTGTAAAGTTCTGCTCTCAATCTACATGGATAAGTGTTCAGAAGGCACTCATGGATGGATCATTGGAGGAGTCAGTCTCCAAGGCCATCTCTAAGGTACAGCCTGTCAGGGCAGTTTTCTTCCGCCGCAGCCAGCTAATTCAGGATGGAGTCGTTGTAGATGATGGACCAACTCTTGAGGAGATTAAGGCCCAAGAGAAGGAGGAAAAGATACAGGAAGAGGCAACTCCCGAACTAGAGGACGAGAGTTCCGAGCATTCAGACGCTGATCTCGAATCTACTGAGGAATCTTTGGAAGACTCCGACGTCGAATCCGTGGATGCTGATATATCAGAAGATACTGACTATGATTCCATGACGGTGGCCCAGCTAAAGGAACTGCTGAAGGAAGCAGGAAAGCCAGTGTCAGGAAAGAAGGCCGATCTCATTTCAAGACTCTCGGAGTGAGGATATGTCCCGCATTGCGGTGATTTGTGGAACTGGTATGAGCTCGTTTTCGACCACTCTTCAAGCGACCATACCCTCTACCTCGACTTCCATTCTTATCGAGTCTACTTGGGGCAGCGTACCCATCTCAATAGTGACTAATGTAAGGGGGCAAGTCTTCATTATAGATAGGCACCACTCAACTGGCTCTTCACGAACCCCCCCTCATGAAATAGAGCATCGTGCCAATGTTCACGCCGCAACTAGTTGCTCGCCAGATCTAATTGTTAGCGTAAACTCTGTTGGATCGATGATAGATTCGATGCCACCAGGGAAAGTAGGTATTCCCAGTGGTATTCTTGATCTATCCGTCAAGCCATGGACTTTTCACGATGATGACGCAATCCATTATGACCGTACTATTCCATTCGACGTGCACTATTCTTCCGTTTGCGAATCAGTGCTCACCGAGAGTCAGGGCAACTGTCCAACCGGTTTAGTGGTGGCTCAGTGCGTAGGGCCTCAGTTCGAGAGTCCTTCTGAGATTGATGCTCTGGAGAGGCTCGGAGCACATGTCGTAGGGATGACACTCGGCCCTGAGCAGAGGCTAATCTCGGAGACTTCTACCCCCCATGTCTCACTTTCATGCTCTTCGAACTGGGCTGCAGGAAGGACACCAGGGGAGCCGAAAGCAGAGATAAATCACGACGCAGTTGACAAGATGGCGTCGCAGATGAGGCAATTGGTTTCATCATGCATAATTGCGCTACTTGAGGATTTCAACTAGTCAACTACTTTGATGAAGTGCCCCTCTAGTCAATTATCATGACAGAAAGGCTGAGTGTAGAAGATTGGTTGAAAGTTGAGCACGGAGAAACGCCCGATGGGTCTTGGACAACAATGATGGCTAGAGTGGCTAAGTTCCACCACAAACACAATTTCGCGGACATCGAGAACCATGGTCACGACATGGGATTCAGAATCGCGCTGACTGTGGAGGAGCTTGGGGAACTATCAGCCGCTATCACAAAAGGAAAACCAGACGAAGAGGCAGCCGAAGAACTCGCTGACCTTCTAATTCTGATTCTCGGGCACTCCCTAGCAATGAACGTAGATCTCGAGTATGAATTTCATAGTAAGATGAATCAAATTATGACGAGGAAGGCTCGAACAGGCAAGCTGGGAATAAGAGTAACAGATTATACGCCCGAAACAAATGAACGGCAGTAAAAGACATACTTACGCAAACCCCCATATCCTCATTCGACATCGAAGAATTCAGATTGCAATCCAGAAACCTCATCTCTTGATTTTGCAATTGCGTATGCCTCCAAGGGTTCACGGTTCAGACTTAGAAACTGACTCCCAAATTGGAACGGCTCAAGAATGCTAGCAGCCTGCTCTTTATGTCCAAGAATTGCTAGAGTAGCCGCAATGGCCTCTACTGAAGACAACCTGCCTACCCTGCCCCAGGAAACTGGATTTGCTGCCAGCAATGCAGGCAAAACCCTCCCCTCTAATTTGGTTATTCCCGCTATTTCTTCCAATGATTCGTCAATTCTCTTCCATGAGCAATCAAGAACTACAATCGCTGCACCAATAGCAATGAGGTTGCGATCCTCAGGTCCAAGAATAATTTTTGATTTCGGATCTAGTAGATACCCCCTCTTCGGGACCCTCGTTATCGATTCGTGCAATGCTACATGGCCATTTGCATGCATTTTTCTTGCTGTACATTTCCGTGGATCATCTTGGTCAAGATGAATGACATGGATGGGAACCTTATCCACGGGCTTATCTCCTAGATCTTGCACCGGTACGAGAGACTCCAATCTTCCTCCCCTTCTTCTTCTTATGCTTCTTCTTCGACTCAGAAACAGGAGATTTTTTCGCATCCGAGATAGTCATTGGCCTATCTGTCTCGGTAGCAACCATTGTATGGGAATGGGAAACTGATTCGACAAAGAGCCTGATGTCTAGGGTCTTCGCGAGCTTGCTTAGAAGTGAATCTGTTGGCCTGATCCCACTCTCGGCCTTCTGAATGACGCCAATCTTCTCATTCATTTGTTTGGCGAGGTCTTCTTGGCTAAGTCCATGATGTTCCCTCGCCTTTCGAATTCGAGTATGAAAGTCGTTGGATAGTTCCAATGAATCTTTTGTCATGATGTCTATTCCAGAGACTCCCTTTCCTGTTACCGAGCTTTGTGATTTTGGGGTCGGAATGGAAGTAGGCACTCCGAATGACTCAACAATTAGCCCCATGGAGTCAATACACCTAGTACAGCATTCAATCATCGAATTGTGACCCACCGGTTTAGGAATCCTGGCCCTCTTAGTGCCGACGCCCTCGGCCCCACATAGTTCGCATGCACCCACGCATTGCCGATGGGACCGCTCACCATAGTCCTTCGCAGAGGTCATAAGAGACAGTTTGCTGTGGACAGCATGGTCTCCGAGGCGAACGATAAAACAGGTGGAAA
>NYST01000070.1 GCA_002683155.1 Methanobacteriota archaeon
TATGGGGCAAGTCTTTCCTCAACTTCACAAACACCATTTCCCCAAACTCATTTGTCAATGCCACATGGTTCGCGGAGGTAACAGTCTCCGAGGGCTATGGGACCGACTTGCTGGAAAATAGATCGATAGGATTGCTAGGGCAAATTGACATGCATATTGGTAACTCAGACGGGTGGGTAGACTCAACTGAGTCGCAGGAGTTCTCAGACCTAGTGTCTTCATCAAGAAATTGGACCGACTCCCATTCCGGCGGATGTTGCAGTTTCGACTACAGATCAATGGATGTTATCGGGCACACGGAAATCTCCGTCACCCCGCCTGAAACAGGACCCGTAAATCGGACTAATGGGAGTTGGAGCTGGACAGAGTCAGCAACCATGGTCGGGACATCCGATGGAAGGACATTGAGGCTCATCGATATCCCAAGGTCGGGTGCCATTGTAGAGGAAGTGCCCCTTGAGATACAACTGCCCGATGATTGGGAATACAGATACAGCCCGATGTCCGAAGTGATATCTGGTAGTCCAGGCCTATTCACGGTAAACCGCTCACAGGCTCCAGTGGCATATGACATCAGGATTACTATTTCTGAGAATCTCCCACCTACCATCTCTGCTTCCAGTTCCCCATTCACTACTTCCACCGTCCCTCTTGGCAAGTCAACAACATTCTCCGCATCTTGCAGCGACAGCCCCCTAGAAACGCCTCAGATTCAGTGGACTGTTAGCAGACAAGGTGTGGAGGTTAGCACTTACAACAACTCATGGTTCGAAGTTGTCCCGGATGAGATCGGGTTCTCCCATGGCGAAGTGATGAGTGTAAATGCCACATGCCTAGACTTCCACGGTTTTCACTCTAATTGGATTGCTAATCCAATAGTTGACGGCATTTTACCAACATGGACGGCAACTATGGCAGTGGGAGGATCACCAGAATCTGCGTTAGACCCTGCAAGGACGAGTCCAATCATGGTTCCTGCGGGAAGTAAAATTCGCTTCGATGTAAATTCCTCAGACGACTCCACCCTCCCCGTACGCCTAGAGCTATACACCAACATCTCTGAAGGATGGAGGCAATCTGGGACATCAGAGCAAACCTTCGAATTTACCGTGAATCAGGGTCATGGGGTCAATGGCGCTTACATGGGCATCTACGAAAGGCACTTGGCCAGGGATAATACGACAATCAGCGTAGCTCTCTTGGTTTCCGATGATGCTGGAAACACCGATATCGGACAATGGACGATACAAGTTCTCGACTCAAACGCACCAACGATTATTCCCAGACTTTTCTCCAATGGAATTGAGATCGAGATTGGGGACGACTCCCATGAGAATGACGATTTGTTGCTTAACCTATCCCATTCTTACGACGATCTGGATCCCATCGATAAATTGTCATGGTCGATTTGGATTGATGGGAATGAGACTTCATGGAGCGATTCGGACTGGTCAATTTCAGATCCAATACCGCTTCCACCATTGCTACAGGGGGATCATCAAATCACGATCAAGTCAACAGATTCCAAGGAAAATACCAGAGAGGAGACGATCATGCTCACAGTCCAGCCAAGAAGCGGGGCTCACATCAGGGTAGTCGAGGCTTCCTTGTCAGAATCGTCCAAGGTCGGTGAAACCGTCATTCTGACCGTAGTTGTCGAGAATGAGGGGGCGGATCAAGCATTCGCGAGAGTCTGCCTCTCGGACATTTGTGGGAGATGGACCGAACAACCCATTGCTGCCTCATTGGAAAACGGACCTGGAAAGGGAGTGGTGGAATTCCAATTCGAGATGGAAAACGAAAGTCTTGACGGCCTTTATCTGAATTGGGACAGCGCCTCTGCAGGGACTCATGGCACGATCCCGCTGGAAGTAGATTTCAATGCCCAAGGAGGCAGCAATACCAGTTTGAAATTACTTTTACTGGCTGGCATTATTTCTGCCATTGCACTGATGGCCTATAGGGCAAGGGAAGCTTGACTCTAACCAAATCGAAACCTGCTCACGGAACCGCATACATATTGACCCCCTCTGCCTGTTCGTAATACATGGTGATGCTTCCAGACTACCCGATTCGCGTTGTTGCAAAACACCGTAGTAGGGTGGACAGGGCAACTCTAATTTGCCAGTTATCGCTGATTTCACTGGGTGCCCTGTGGATATTTTCCTCATTTGGCTCCGAGACCTCGTACTTGGAGAGATTCGGTCCAGGGGCAGTCATATTCGCATCTGCTCTGATGATGCCAGACCTGGTAGAATTCGGTCCGGTTCAAAGGACCAGAGTATCAACAGCATGCTGCATTTCATGGCCACCGCTACTCGCATTTGCCGAGGTTAGTCGGAGTGGCGACGGCGAACCCGGGGCAGTAATCCTCCTCGTCCTGGCCTCGACTGCTCTCCTCCTCTCCTCGAGGCACATTCTACGGGCAGATGTAAATTCTAGGAGGTGGAGGGGGCTAATGACAACTTTCGGATTTGGTCTGGCG
This sequence comes from Methanobacteriota archaeon, assembly GCA_002683155.1. GTDB lineage: Archaea > Thermoplasmatota > Poseidoniia > Poseidoniales > Thalassarchaeaceae > UBA36. The sequence goes on from NYST01000070.1 coordinate 2,486, forward strand.
ATCCCGATCGTGCTTGCCACCCCCAACGCCCAGTCATTCCTAATCGTCGGGTTCCCAGCCATCATAACGACAATCCCGCCGCTTCTAACCAAGGACGGCCTAGAAGAGGAAAGGAGGGAATTCTCCGAACGACTGAAAATCGCCGAAAGCAGAGTTCTGAGCCTTCAGTCTGGAAATAGCATATTGCAGCAGCCGAACTCACTATTGAAGACTGCAAGGGAAGAGGGGTGGAAGAATCCCGAGAAGGGAATAAAACTCATTTCAGATGCAGAGAGGGAGACTGATCGCATCCTTTCCTTCCTAACCGACATCGAGGAGGTCAGGGAACAATCGATTGGCTCCATAGAACGCGCAGAAGCGATAACCGGTAAACAGGGTAGGGCGAGGTCGATTTTCGATAGTGCGCTAACTGAGCTCGACAACGGGTCCCTGAGGGTGGCTGAGAACAAACTCAGAGAAGCCAAATCATTCGCTGAGAAAATAGAGTCGCACTGGGAGGCAGCAGAGGAGGCGATCGAGAATGCCGAGAACTCAATTTCGACAGATGACGGACACTTGGTAAGGGGGCTGATTTCCACTCTCGAGGAAGCAAAGAAGGCTATGTCGGAAGAGAATCCCGAGTATGCGTTGGCAATCGTCTCGGAGGTCCCCTCGCAGATGGGCGACGTAGAAGGGCTGATGGAACGGGCTAGAAAATCACTAGATGATGCCGAGAGTGAAATCTCGTCATCCGATTCGGACTCAATCACAGAACTCCAGAAGAGACTAGCGGAGGCCAATGAAGCCCTCGAAGGGGGCAACCCATCCCTTGCAATAGGATTGTCCGATGGCGTATCCAGGTCACTTAGGGAGGAGGCAGAAGCTAAGACTGCGGTGCAGAGGGCACTCAGGCAGAGGAAGAGCATCGAGAGCGAAATCCCATCTGGGGACATGGGCTCCAATTGGAGGGAGATGCTAGATCAGGCCACATCTTTGGCAGAATCAGGAAGTTGGGTCGAAGCCAATGACCTCATTCAGAATCTAACCAGAGAGATCGACTCGTTTTCCTCCAGAAAGAGGGAGGCAAGAGAGATGCTAAATTTCCTTGTCGATGACTGGAGAAAGCTCAGGAATAGGCTAGACTCATCGGGAGTCCCAGCAGATAATGAGGCCAGGCTCGAAACCGAGAGATCGCTGTCCGAGTCCGAGAATTCCTTATCCGAAGGCAGGATAGACCCGTGCTTGGAACTGCTGGGAAAGGCCGATTCCGCCATGGAAGCTCTCAGGCGCCTAGTATAGCGTTGCCATATCCCACCGAGTCTCTCAATTACCACGACCTTCTCGCTGGAGCAAAGCGGACATGGTCTAGTGGTTATGACAGTAGGTTCCCAACCTGCTAACCCGGGTTCAACTCCCGGTGTCCGCACCACGCGCTCTTCCTTCCGATTAACCAATGACTCATGCAGCCAGTTTGTTTAAATCACAGATGGCGATGATTCAACCTTATGGACCAAACACTGGACATGCAGGTTGCCGCGCTGATTTTCCTAGCCGGCACAAAGGGCCTCGTCACTAGTGCGGACACTGGTGTCGTTGAGACGATGGACGAAAAAGAAGTGGATTCGGAGGAACCGGCTCCATCGAACAATATTCCACTCAACGAGCCCTCTTTTCTCAATCCCGACAACTTCCGGGGTTATGCTGATGAGTTTAATCCGGGATACTACTGATTTCAAAAGGATGATTGAGGGGGAATAGGCATGAAGACAGGCAATGCTCCAACGCTACTGATGCTTTTCTTGATGATGACCGCGGGATGCCTCCAGGCAGTGGATGACGTAGTCAAAGACATTGATCGGACAATCGACGCATTGGAGGGGGACTACCCAAAACTGGACCTCCCCGAAAGAACCCGCTCGTCACCCGTACTCCAGAAGTACGATGCCTGTGAGACTCTCCTGGAGGATCTGAAGCGGGCCGTCTACGACGAGATGGTTGTTAATCTGGACCAGCAGAGCTACTGGCACTGGGTCTCAGAGCCCTGGATGCTAAGGTCGGGAACTACGGATGCGTTCTTCGCCGAAGAACCGATGCTGGCAGAATCCGCAGACGATGTAGCCGTGGCAGGGGCAGATTCGGACTCAGGATCAAGGGAGGGGGAGTTCTCGGGTACCAACAATCAGGAGTCAGGCGTCGATGAGGCCGATTTCCTCAAGACTGATGGATACCACATCTACATGCTAAACGGCCAATTGCTGCTAATCATGGGTGTCCCGGAGTTCGGAAACCTGACTATGGAGTCCAACCTTTCGATAGAGGGAAACCCGACCCAGATGATGATCGAGGGGGATAGGTTGGTCATCTCCTCTTCAATCAACTACTGGAACATGCCTGAAGACAGCGACTTACGGAATCTAATGTCGAAGGAGGTCACGGTCGGACAAGACAGTGACGGGGACGGCAATGATGACTCATCGTACACTTACACAAGGGTTCAGAGCCTAGTCAAGTACACCGTTGTGGATATCACCAACCGCTCATCTCCAGTCATAGAGAAGGAGATGTACATCGAGGGCAACTACCACACCGCAAGGATGGTCGAGGGCACGGTTCGCTCGGTGACGCACCTTTGGACGTATTTCGATGGAATCAGCAATTGGGTAAGCCTACCAGAAGACTACTGGTCAGAGGATGACCTCGACACTAGGATGGAAATCTGGAACGATAGCGTGGATCAGACCATCTTGCAGAACGAGGCTGTTATCTCGGGACTCACTCTGGAAGACTTCGTCCCCCATATCTACGAGATGAGGGACGGGGAGATTTTCACCCACCCCCTGACATACGAGAAGTGCACGGAGTTCTCAGCCAGCTCAGATAGCGCGGGTCGTGGATTCACGACGATAATGACGATCCGGATGCTTGAGGCCGAGGCGTCTCTGGAGGTCGATCACATCACTTCCTCGTGGGCCCATGTGTATTCATCAAAGGACACCCTGGTGCTGGCCGAGCCGGCCAACGACATGTGGTGGTTCTGGAGGAACTCAGACTGGGAGGACGCGACAAACATCCACTCCTTCGACATCAGTGACTCCAATCACACGACCTACGTCGCTTCTGGACGGGTCGAGGGAACAGTCAACGACCAATTCTCAATCAGCGAGCACAACGGCGACATCCGAGTCGCTTCGACATCGGATAACTGGGGCATGTGGTGGAGGACCGCAGAACTCGACGATGACGGAGACCCAGTCTGGAGCGGCCCAACCAACCAAGTAACCATTCTTTCCGATGATGGCGAGGGGCACCTCGGCCAAATCGGGTTCATCGGCGGGATTGCAGAGGGAGAGAGAATCTGGAGCGCCAGATTCGTTGGGGACAGGGGCTACCTGGTGACTTTCATGAACATAGACCCACTATGGGTTCTCGACCTCTCGGACCCATCGAACCCCGGAATACTGGGGGAGTTGGAGGTCCCAGGCGTCTCAACCTACATCCACCCAGTCGGCGATAACCACCTCCTAACCATCGGCATCGCACCAGGGGAGAACGGACTAGGTCTGGATTGGTCCATGACCCAGGTCTCCCTATTCGATGTCAGTGACACCAGTAGCCCGACACTTTCCGACTCACTGATGCTGACTCCTGGATATGCTGACGAAACCTGCGATGATGTCATGTCTTGCGGCTGGTCGTGGTCATATTCCGAGGCCACCTATGAGCACAAGGCATTCACCTTCTGGGCACCAGAGTCTCTTCTGGCAGTCCCACTATCCACTCATAGGTACGTCTATGACGAGATTGAGATAGAGGGGAAGACATACTCCCACTATGGCTACGAGTACGTTTCCATGCTCAAGATGATCAACGTCGATACCGAAAACGGCTCTCTGTCGGATCATGGCCAGGTTGAACACTCGGAATTCTACAACGAGGAGGGCCTGTCGAGCTGGTGGTCAGGATCCACTAGCATCCGGAGATCTATTTTCATGGGGGACTACGTCTACGCCTTCTCTGCAGGGGGGGCAACGGTCCACCGGACGGCCGACCTCCAATTGACCGTCGAATTGGAGATCCCGGGCAATGAGCCTGTTGTAAACTACTACATGCTCGAGGAAGCGGAAGCCGAACTCTCCGAGACTTCGGAGGACGAAGCAGAAACCAATCCATGCAACGGATCAGAATCTGACAATTGCGAGGACTAGGTCCGAACTATCCGAACCTAAGGGCCCTTCCTGCTGAGCCAGGCAGGGCTACTGGCGTTCCCCGGAGCGACCCGTCGACGTCTCTCTTGTGGACTACTTCGCCATCAACAATGGTGTATCTCGGCCATCCAGTTAGTTCCATCCCATCGTATGGCGTCCAACCAACCCTAGTCCACGTGTCTGAATCGGTAATGGTTCGTTCTGACTCCAAGTCGACTATCGTCAGGTCGCCATCATTCCCCTCTATCAGGGACCCCTTATTCTGAATGCCATAGACCCTAGCAGGACCCTCGCACATCCAGCGGACCACATCTGAAACGCTACACTTCCCATTCTTGGCATGAGTCAGCATCATGGGTAACGAGGTTTCGACACCGGGCATCCCAGCCGGAGAGTTAGGGAAACCAACAGACTTTGCCTCCAAGGTGTGAGGGGCATGATCCGTAACAATGCAGTCAATCGTCCCGTCCTTCAGCCTCCTCCAAAGGGAATCCCGATCCTCAGTATACCTAATTGGTGGATTCATCAAAGCCCTCTCGCCCAGCCTCTCGACGTCATCTTGGTCGAAGGTCAGGTGTTGCGTGCACACCTCGGTGGTCACAAGATCACCTTTGTTTCTGTGCAGCCAGTCAGCCTCCACACCACTAGTTAGGTGGACGATGTGCAGCCTATGGTCGTGGTCTTTGGCTAGGGAAACGGCTCTTTTAGTAGCAAGGAAGGCGCACTCGACATCCCTACACTCAGCATGGGAGGCAATGTCAGTACGATGCCTGAACTCCGCCGTTCGCCTTTGCAGGCGCTCTTCATCTTCTGCATGAGTTGCAATGATCCCCCCTGTATTGGCAAAGATATCCTCCAGATGCTCTTGTTCATGTACGAGCAAGTCTCCTGTGCTGCTGCCCATGAATATCTTGATCCCACAAACCCCATCCATTCCTTCCACACTTTGCAAATCTCCGATGTTGTCCTTTGTCGCCCCAATGAAGAATCCATGATGGGTCACTGACTTCTTGCCGGCAAGTGCGATCTTCCTCTCCAATGTGGCTCTATTTGTGGCATTAGGGCTGTTATTTGGCATGTCAAGGAACGAAGTAACCCCCCCAGCTGCAGCAGCTCTACTGCCGCTTTCGAGGTCTTCCCTGTCGGTATGGCCTGGCTCCCTGAAGTGTACATGGGGGTCGATAGCACCAGGAAGTAGATGCAATCCAGTTGCATCAATTACATCCTCCTGACTAACTGGGGACAAACCACCACCGGGTGCGATAGTTGAGATAGTTCCACCAGAAACACGCAGGTCCCCTTCGACTACCCTATCAGGCAAAACAAGCGTAGCATTCTGGATGAGCAAATGTCCGTCCATGGGCTGTTCAGATGTAGTCGGAATGCTGGCATCACAATACTGTTCCCATCATTCAATCGATTTTCACCGTCCCGCGCGTTCAAATAACCGAGGCCCCAGCGAGAAGACAGCGGGTTGGAGTAGTCAGGTTATCTCGTCGGGCTCATAACCCGGAGACCGATGGTTCAAATCCATCACCCGCTACCAAAATAAAGTGAAAGTGAAAAATCGATAGACTGCTCAGAATTCCTAAGCATGAATACTTTCATAGAATCCCTAGGGGTCCTTCGTTTGTTCATATACCTACGATTCAGACATGCGAATATTGGTGATTAGATGGTTGAAGAAACAGCGAGTGAGAATTTGGAAGAAGAAGAGATAGTGATTGACGTGGACGACCCAGAACCCACGATAGAGGATCTGCCCGGCGTCGGTCCCGCAACAGCAGAAAAACTCCGAGAAGCGGGATTCGAGGATCTATTGGGTATAGCCGTAATGAGCCCAGCAGAGCTAGCAGAACAAGCAGAACTGGGAGAAGCGGTATCGGCCAAAATAATCGCAGGGGCCAAGAAGCTAGCCAACATCGGAGGCTTCGTCAGCGGGGCCGCACTACTCGATAGGAGAAAGAGGGTACAGAAGCTGACATCCGGGGCATCCTCGCTGGATGAACTACTAGGTGGGGGCTTTGAGACTCAGGCAATAGTCGAGGTCTTCGGAGAGTTCGGAAGCGGAAAGACCCAGATAGGTCACCAACTCGCTGTGAATTGCATACTAGGTTTGGAGCAAGGCGGCCTCGATGGAGAGATTGTTTACATCGACACAGAAGACACATTCAGGCCAGAGAGAATAGCCCAGATGGCGGAAGCAGTAGGAATCGATCCAAATGACGCACTGGATAGGATTCACGTTGCCAGGGCATACAACTCTGCACACCAGATCCTTCTCGTGGATGAGATAAAGAGGATGTCGAAGAGCCTCGATGTCAAGCTGATAATAGTCGATTCCCTAACAAGCCACTTCCGCGCTGAATATGTGGGTAGGGGCATGCTTGCCCCCAGGCAGCAGAAGCTCAATCGTCATATGAAGGAACTAAAGCAAGTTGCCGACGTACAGAATGCGATCGTACTCGTGACGAACCAAGTCCAGGCCAAGCCAGATGCAATGTGGGGGGATCCGACTAGAGCAGTCGGTGGTCACATTGTGGCGCACGCTAGCACATTCCGCCTTTATCTCAGGAAGTCGAAGGGGGGCCGGAGAATAGCCCGCCTGATCGACAGCCCAAACCTGCCTGAGGGAGAGGCCGTCTTTACCGTGACATCCGAGGGCCTGCGCGATTAGTGCAGGCCCCGGGGTCCGAAGGCTAAGTTGGCAATTCGGACAATGCCGTTCCGACGGTATCCATGAGTGACATGAAGTGGCCTTCGTTGAAACCCAGTTCCAAATCGGCTGCCGCGAATAGTTCCGGAAGGGTCCTAGTGTTCCCCAGGGTCATTGCATTTGCATAGTCATCGAGCGCTTTTTGAGGGTCGCTCATCTGAGTCTTCCACAATTGAAGGGATCCAAGCTGAGCGATACCATATTCGATGTAGTAGAATGGAACCCCGAAAAGATGGCCTTGTGTCTGCCATGACAACTCTCTGAAATCCGTGTGCCCCGTCCAATCCATTTTGGAGCCGAATCTGTCCCTTATCGAGAGCCATACCTCGGCCCTCTCTTCCCTCGAATGACCAGGGTTGGCGTATATCCAATGCTGGAAAGAATCAATCGTCGCAATCCATGGCAGTAAGAAGACCACTCCTTCCAAATGGGTTCTCCTCGCTCTGTCGGCCTGCTCAGAATCGTAGAACTTGTCCCACCATGGCTGAGTTAGAAGCTCCATTGACATGGATGCAACCTCTGCGAACTCAATGGGGTAATCCCTTTCGTCAATTAATTCAAGATGACCGCAATAGAGTGAGTGGAACGCATGTCCGGCCTCGTGAATCATTGTCTCCAAGTCACCTTGAAGGCCAGCGGCGTTCATGAAGATGAAAGGAACCCTACTCTTTTCCAGATAATACTGGTATCCTCCAGGGGCCTTCCCCTTCCTAGTATCTAGATCCAGGGTATCCATCTCGACGAGCTTGTCAAATTTCCCCCCAAGGTCATTGGAAATCTCATGGAACATTTCTGATAGCTTCTCAACCATTTCGTCTACAGTCTCAAATGGCCTTAGAGGCTCCCTGCCGTGAATATCTGGCCCAGAACCACCTTTTTCATTAACGTCCCACGGACTCAACTCGCTTATTCCTAGGCCATCGCACCTGTCTTTGTTGATACTTTCTAGGATTGGCATGCAAACAGACTCAACGGACTCGTGGAACTCCAAACAATCCTCGATCGTGTAGTCGAACCGATGCATTGCTCTGAACATGTATTGCGTGTAACTCTCGAATCCAGCGTTCGTAGCCATCTGATGCCTAATTGAGATCAACTCGTCGAAAATCTCTGACAACCTCTCACTATCTTCCATTCTCCTTCCAGAAATAGACACCCAGGCTGCCTGCCTCTGGGACCTATCATTGGACTCCAGATACTTGCTCATCTGTGGAAAGGTCCTCTCCTCGCCCTCGAATTCAACCGTCATCGCCCCATTGATGGTCTGTGCTTCGGTAACAAGCTCTGTTTGCCTCACTCCCAGTGGAATGTTCTCCTTCCTGAATATCTCGACATCAGTCCTCATCCCCCTAAGCATCAGATCGTACCTGTCCGGCAGATCATCAACAGATGGGTGTTGGACGATCCTTCTATTCAGCGCATCAGAGAATTCAGATAACTTCGGCCTAATGGTGCTCATGAAATTTAGGTAAGACTCCCTTTTCTCCTCACTCTCAGTATCGCAAGTCATTCCAATGTAGAGTAGGGCACCGGTTTCCGAGATATGCTCAGCAAGCTCTGAGGAATCGGAAATCAGACTCTCTATGCAACTAGAGCAACTCAACTCCCTCTCCATTAGGTCGTTTGTAAGGGGCTCTATGTCCTCCCAAATAGTTGCATTGAAGCCTTCTGGTACGAATCCACTTTCCATGGCCGACCCTCACTTCTTTACTGGCCTCGGACCAAGTGGGAGGGGCCCCTGTTCTCGAGTCCACTTCGCACACTTCCATTCTTCTACTGCGGCCTCAACCTTCAACCGTATCTCCTCTAGGTCTGGATGCTCTGGGTTACTCTTCTCTATCCAGCACGCCGTGCAGAATCTTTTTCCTTCATGAATGAGGAAGTTTCCTGAAGTGCATGGGATGCTGCAAGAATCGCATTTTCCGAAGCCGTAGAACTTTGGCATGTTACGAATTCCTGTAGTGCCATACGCCTATCAACATGACTGATGAAAGAACTCATCTCAAATCCGAAAGAGCTAGGTGACTCAGGAACAAATCCTCTATTTCTGACGGGCTCGCCCCCTCGATGTAGTCCGAACCAATCATCTCTAGCCCACTAGAAGTTGGAGTTGGTCGGTTAGGCATCAGCGAACCACCTAGAATCTCGACTAATCGAACTCCCTCTTCTGTTGCTGAGTTGTAACTTTCCAGTGGTATCGAAAACTCTCCGAAATCATTACCCAGATCAGAGTCAGGTAGCATCACGACCCAGGCACACTCGTCACCTATTGCAATCCCTGCCCTTTCAAACGCCTTGTTTATCTGACGAGTTCCCGAGATCAATCTCATAAATTCTGCATCAGGCGTCTTGGCCACCATTTCACCAGAGGCCTCATTCCTCCTGAGCGCGTACCAAACTGTCCAGAGGTGGGCTTCACTGGCCGCCGCCTCATAAGATAACAACATCCACCTATTGTTAGGCCTCCATTCGTTAATGGTCGATACCAAGGAAAATACATTCTTTACCGGCTCCGAGAATCTCACTCCCCAAGCAGGAAACCACGGAACTAGGTGGTGCGCGTCCATGCTTCCCGATGCGATTCTGTTGATGAATCTGATTAGCGACTCTTTCTAACTGCCTTTCCAGCCGAATCCACTAATTTGTCGACTAATTTAGGACTCCATCCCCTCAGGTCAGACAGTCTTGACCTATCTCTCTCGGTAATTACAGATAGGTCGGATGCAGTGCTAACTCCCAGAGTATCAGACATCTCCCTTGCTCTAACCCTGCCAACTCCCCTGATTGCAACTAATCCCAGGATGTCTGCCTTGCAGCCATACCTAACTCTTCGGTGCACTTCGTCAATTGAGTCATACAACGTTTTGTGAGCACCCCGATCTAGCCTTGCCAACTCCTCGTCTTCCGAAAGAATTCTCCGCATTGCATACAGGAGCCACTCAATCAACTCAACTCTGCTACGTAAGTCTCCCGCTTGGACTCCCCAATCGTCCTCTATTGATTCTAGTGAGTCCTCATCCATCCAAGAATTTACCACTAATGCCCCCTTCATTCTCCGCTCTTCTTCGAAGTCGGCAGGCGTGGAAAGGAACTCTCTTTCACGGCCATGCAATGCCTCTTGAATAGCGCCATAGTCATTCTTCCTTGGCCAAAGGGGGAGGAAATCAGGGGTACAAGAAGCTAGATGGAGAAGGCTCAATGGTGAAACCTGGCCAACTTTGTCTTCTCCCGAAATTATCTCCATCGCCTTTCTAAGCCCATCTTGAATAATCCTGCCAGAAATTGGATTAAGATAGAGTCTCGAAACCCTTGCTCCTAGTGGCGTAGGCGCGTAAGTCATTGCAACCGGTTCTGGGAGAAAAGAATCCGACGGCCTGTACATGCTGGCCTTCTTGAAACCAAAAATTGCCGGCCCCCTCCGAGGTGAGAGCCTCCTCGCTGGCTCTTCCTTGGGGATGAGGTCCAATCCCGGAATTGCAGTAGCAGAGTTTGCCCATGACGGCATCTCATCCTGCCAATCCTCCTCCTGACTCTCTTTGGCCCCAGCATCCTTGATCCTCATCTCAACTTGCTCAGACTCCCCCTTCCTCTCTAACATTCCATTCTCACAGAGCCAGTGCAGGACATCATCAGTTCTGGCCTCAAGAGTCTCCGAATCCATCTGGCTTGAGAGAAAGGTCTTCGATAGAAATCTTGAGATTGCATCCCTATCATCTATCCCTGCAGTAGCCACAATGGAAAGGATATGAGCAAGCAACGCTCCATCTTCCTCTGCATTCTGGGCTCCCGGATTGGCCAGTTTGGAGGTAACATCCTCTGGCTCCCCTTTGATGTATAGATCGATCAGTGCATCCTCGTCTTGTTTGCTCTTTGAAATCAAGAAGGACTCCCCAAACTCGTCGAAACCAGGTCTTCCTGCCCTTCCCATCATCTGCCTCACCTCCATCACAGGAAGAGGCATACTCCTTGCTGCAACAGTACTCCATCTCCTTGTATCTCTTACAACAACCCTGCTTGCTGGAAGGTTTACTCCTTGGGCGAGGGTTGGTGTTGCTACTATGCACAATAGATTTCCAGATCTGAAACCGTTCTCAATAATCCTTCGTTGAGAAGAAGTCAGTCCTGCATGATGGAAGCCAACCCCTCCCCTTACTGCATTTGCCAGTGCCTTTCCTGTTACTGAAACACCTTCTCTAGAAGACAGTGAATTTGCCATTTCATTCCAGGAATCAGTAACTGAATCTGAGATTCCATGATTGCCCTTGGCTACTTTTGATTTGACATGCTTTGAGAGCTCTCTGGCTTCCTTCTGCGCTGAGGATCTCGAAGCCACAAAAACCAGCATCTGCTTATCCATATCCGTGGTATCGTCTAGAACGGAGTGCAGGTTCTTGTTCACCCCCCCATCAAGCCTCTTCGACTCCGGGAGAGAAAACTCCCCACCAGGGCTTTCGACTGCGTGGTATCTAAGGTCCAAGCCGGTCAGAGTTCCTGAGTATAGGGCGATTGGCCGCCATTCAGACTTGATCAAATCTGCTTCCAACCATTCTGCCAACTCATCTGCATTTCCCACTGTTGCCGATAGGGCTAGTATTTGCGCTCCTTCAACCCGGTGCCTGATCCTGGACAGCAATATTTCCAGTGTCGGGCCCCTGCTCGGCTCTTGCAGCAGGTGGAACTCATCTGCTACTACGATCCCAATGTCGTCCATCAGAGAAGGATTTGAACGAAGCATAGAGTCCAACTTCTCACTGGTACAAACCAGTACATCCGAGTCTTCAACGAAATTATTCTCGCTACTTCTATCTCCAATCGCGAGGCCAACCTTGAGTCCAACGCTGTTGCAGATTTCACTCAATTCACTGAATTTCTCGGAGGCAAGAGCCTTTAGTGGGACAATGTAAACGCCTCTCATACCCTTCAAATCATTAGATAACCTATGTGCAATTGTGATGTGCGCTACAAGTGACTTCCCACTAGCAGTGGGAATCGCAAGCATCAGATTCCTCCCATCAAGAGAATTTGGTAGGGCCCTTGCCTGTGGGGGAAATAATTGACTGATCCCCCAATCCCGCTCAAGCATCCTCTTCAGACGTTCGTCGATTTGGAACTCCTCGATGTCGACCATCCCGGCCTCGCCCTCGTCTTGCACGAGGGGACTTCAATTCGGCCGTTCTAAAGGATGCCGAGAGAGAATCAGTTCCATCTGTGGAAGGCAGGATGCCCTTCCTTTACAGCGACGAACAACCCTTCTCCGGTTGCACACAACTCGCCATCCGCAAAAAGCGACATCATTACCTTCGCCCGGTCTTCTCCAATTTCGACTACCTCGCCAGACACGCGAAGGGTGACTCCGAAGGGAGTCGGCCTTCTGAGTTTGATACTGTATGAAGCCGTGACCGTGCACGGGGGCTCCGAAGTACCGGCTTGGTCCATCAGGGCAATCGCCGCGGTCCAGTTTCCATGACAGTCGAGCAAAGTCCCGATAATCCCCCCATTTATCATTCCAGGAAATGCTTGGTGATCTTCTGTCGGGTTGAACTCCATCTCAAGCCCATTTTCCCCTCTGAAGGACCGGATTCTCAATCCATCCTTGTTTGAGGGGCCGCATCCAAAGCATATGCTGGAAGGTGCATGAATCTCTTGCACAGACCTCTCACCATCCCCCTCCATGGCTATCGAAAGCCCTCCTTGAAATTGAATATTCCCAAAACCGCGTTGCGGATTGTATTAATTCACCAATCCCTCGGGCTAACAGTGAGCGAGGGCGATTCAGTCAAAGTTGACCCGCCTCCAACCAGTAGCGAGACTAAACTGCCTCCTCGAGCAAAGAAGAGAAGGTTCGCACCGATTAAGATAGCCAATCAGATTCCAATGCGTAGGCGAAAGGAGATCGAGAAGGCACTTGGGGAGGTGGGGGAGAGCCCAGCCAAATGGTCTCGTAATGGGGGGACAAAGAATCACGTCTTCATGAGGAAGAGAATCAAACCCGGAACGGTTAGGCACATGGAGTACGATCTCCTAGATGTTGAGATCGGAGAGTCATGGCCAGTCCCAATCAGTGTAATCCATGGCTCCCGACCGGGTCCGGTGGTGACTCTTCTGGGCGCTATACATGGGGACGAATTGGTTGGCCCCCTTGCTCTGACATACCTCTGCGGGCCCAACTTCATGGGTCCAGAAAGGGTGATTGATGCTAGCGTTCTGGCTGGGACAATCAGAATCGTACCTATCGTCAATCTCCCCGGATACAGGAGGATGATACGAGACTTCCCAGATGGCAGGGATTTGAACCGATGCTTCCCAGGTAATCCCGATAGCAACACAACTTCCAGGGTGGCTAACAAGCTTTGGAAAAAGCTCATCTCGACTAGTGACTATGTCGTTGACCTCCACTCGGCAGCAAAGGGGAGGACGAACATCCCGCAGATTAGGGCCAATCTCGCACATGCAAGCAGCAATCGAATTGCAAGGTCGTTCGGAATCGAGACAATACTGGATAGCCAGGGGCCAAAGGGATCACTGCGTAGGGTAGCAAACCAGGAGGGAATAGCATGCATCACCTACGAAGGCGGTGGTTCGGATGAGGCAGACCCGGAGTCAGTTCAGATCTCGATGTACGGAATAATCAACCTGCTGAGGAGCCTTAGGATGCTACCCGGATACCCCAGCAAGCCCCGATTCAGGATCCTGGCTTCTGGATCGGTATGGATCAGGTCCGATCAAGGAGGCCTCCTCGACGTCCTTGCTCCTGCGGGCAGCTTCGTCGAGGAAGGCGAGATAGTCGCTACAATAACCGACCCTGAACTGCCAGGGGTTCAGCACGACGTCGTCTCGCCAATCAGGGGCTTGCTGATCAGTTCTGCAACTCACCCATTCGTAAATTCAGGATCACCGATCGGTCACCTACTTCCAGTCAAGAGGGGCGTTACCACCCTGAAGAAGAGGCTGGACGACGAGGGATGTTTGATTATCAGCGGTTCTGATGGAGAGCCACCATGGAGGGAGGACGAGGATATCGAGGACATCGCCGTCTTCGGAGAGTGGTCGGGAGGGTCACCAGACGCGGAGTGGGGGCCAGCAGGCTCAACGGATGAAGAGGAAGACAACTGAAGGCCGGTGCCCGAGGCACGCAGGGGCATCCCTCATGCGATGACTCCTTCAACTGACAGCGGCCCCACGGCATTATGGATTACAAGATGGTGAGTGCGGGAACGCGCAAAGAAGGCGACCAAGGGGTGTCAGAGGACAGCGAGGAGCTGGTGGCGGCGTTGGACGCTAAGGTCAAGGACGCCATAAGACTCGGATGGCGACCAGTAGGAGACGCCGTCACAGGTCCAGATGGCAGGTTGAGCCAGGCGATGGTCAGACCACGCTGAGGCCAAGGCCGCTGAACCCCCCTGCCACGGTACGTCCGCAGTCACAGGGCTACTGTGATGCGCATCGTTCAGACGGGTCTCCTCAGGACAAATTGCGAATGTGGCCAACTGCCGACACCACCGGCAACGACCTCCCATCCCTCTTTCCCGA
>NYST01000039.1 GCA_002683155.1 Methanobacteriota archaeon
ACCTCTACTCGCCCTTGAAATGGGTCATCCGGGCCTATGGCATGAGTAAGCGTTCGAACCCTTTTGCCCCTAGATAGCAACTCTCTTGCAATCCATCTCCCCGAGTAGCCAAATGCCCCTGTGACAACGTGTATTGGCTCATGCATGATTGCCCAAACTGGCATTAGGACATTATGTTACCCTCAGTAATTTGAAATGTACGACGCGATTATTAGTCATGTGAGAGTATCTCCCGAGGCAACCACTCCGATAGAAGTTGACCCCCCCCGAAAGGTCCCCCCCAGCAAATCTGCTGCGGGATTACCTGCGATATTTTCTACGGCAAAGCACGGATTAACGAAAATGGGCGTATTGGGTAGCTTGTCAAACCTTTCCCGGGTGAACAAATTCAATGGATTTGACTGCCCTGGTTGTGCATGGCCAGATCCCGATGAGAGTAGGACATTTGCCGAGTTCTGCGAGAATGGAGCTAAGGCAATAGCCGATGAAGCTACTAAGGAAAGAGCGGGGGCTGAATTCTGGTCCAAGTGGAGTGTGGCAGAACTATCAAAGAAACCAGATCATTGGCTGAATCGCCAAGGTAGAATCACCCATCCGCTAATTCTAAGAGAAAATAGTAACCACTACGAGGCTATTACGTGGGATGATGCCTTCAATAGGATTGCACAGGAATTTACTAATCTAAAATCACCTGAAGAGGCTGTTTTCTACACTTCTGGCAGGACTAGCAATGAAGCTGCATTCCTATGGCAGTTGCTTGCAAGGAGTACTGGAACAAACAACTTGCCAGACTGTTCGAATATGTGCCACGAATCTTCGGGTGTAGCCCTAGGCCAAAGTATTGGGATTGGGAAGGGCACTGTTAAGTTAGAAGATTTCAATAAGGCGGAATTGATTATTGTCGTTGGGCAAAACCCCGGCACAAACCATCCCAGGATGCTTACTGCACTTAGGGATGCTAAAAGTTCAGGCGCATCGGTGGTGAGTATAAACCCATTAATTGAGACCGGGATGGTTAGATTCAAGCATCCACAAAACCCTCTAGAAGTAATGGGTTACGGAAATGAGATTTCGGATGACCACATCAGAGTTAGGATAAATGGCGACCAAGCGTTATTCAGAGGATTTGCTAAAGCAATATTGTCAAATCATTCTGAAGATACGGATTTCATTAATGAATATACAGCAGGATATGAAAACTATCGTGCAGAGGTATTGGGCACGGAATGGGATGAAATAGTTGAGATCAGTGGTGTTGAAAAATCAGAAATTTTGAGAATTGGTAATTTACTGGGCAAGTCGAAATCTACGATCTGTTGCTGGGCAATGGGACTAACCCAACACAAGAACTCTGTTGCCACAATTCAGGAGATCACAAATATCCTCCTCCTAGGGGGCAATATTGGCAGAGAGGGAGCTGGTCTTTGCCCCGTCAGGGGGCATTCTAACGTTCAGGGTGACAGAACCGTCGGAATCAATCACAATCCACCGACTGAATTCCTAGATTCGTTGAAGAATGAGTTTGACATAGAGATGCCGCGAAATGGAGGTCTAGACGCAGTTGAGTCTGTAAAGCAGATGAATATGGGAAATGTAGGAATTTTCCTTTCCATGGGGGGGAACTTTCTCTCAGCCATGTCGGATACCAATGCAACCGCCGAGGGATTGAAGAAATGCAGATTATCTGTACATATTTCGACTAAACCCAACAGATCCCATCTAGTAACAGGGAGGGCATCGATAATTCTACCATGTCTAGGTAGGACCGAGAAAGATTACACTGGCGGGAAGGAGCAATTCATCACTGTGGAGAATTCAATGGGAGTTGTGCATAAATCGATCGGGAAAAGGAAGCCGGCTAGTTTGCAATTACTTTCGGAATGTGCGATTGTTGCCGGACTGGCTACAGCAATAGAAGAAGAAGTGGGAATTTCTGGGATTCAGTGGGATAATTTAGTATCGGATTATGATCGCATTCGAGATTGTATTGAAAGAACTGTCCGTGGATTCGACTCATACAATATTAGATGCAGGTTAGACGGAGGTTTCTACTTGCCTAACGACCCTCGAGACAGCAGGATTTTCAATACCGAAAACGGACTTGCGAATATCATAACCCATAAATTGCAGCCCATTTTTGTTAAAGAGGATCAGTTTGTAATGATGACAATCAGGTCGCATGACCAGTATAACACTACAGTTTACAGCACAAATGATCGTTACAGGGGGATTTCCAACGGAAGGAGAGTGGTGATGATGAGTCGAGAAGACATTGAAAAGCGAGGATGGAGCGAGTTCCAGAGTGTTTCAATCACCTCACATTTTGATGGAAAGCAAATTTCTGCGGATAAATGGACGATTATTGAATATGACATCCCCCCCGGGAACGTCGCAACATATTTCCCCGAGTCAAATGTGCTGATTCCTCTAGAAAGCGTTGCTGATTCCAGCAATACGCCTACGAGCAAGTCAGTAGTCGTTACTATTGACCCTGCGAGTTAATTCTTGACTGACGTTTTACCTGTTCACGAGAAAGAAGCCGACATCTGCTAATCTGTTTCTCGCAGAGTTCGGACTCTTCTTTCTGCAACCCCCTCTCAAGCGCCTGGGTAAAACACTTAATTGCATCATCGAACATCTCAACGGCAGCATATGAGGAGCCCATGTTGAATAGGGTTCGGCCAGTTACACTGTGAGGATCCATAGCTATCGCAGTATGGTATGCCACAACACTTTCAGAAAATCTCCCAGAATTGTATAGTGCATTTCCGCGGCCATTCTGTGCCTTCACCTTCAGGTCGATCTCTGATTGCGGGCAACCGCCAATAGCCTTCTCGAAACTCGAAAGGGCTTCGTCGTTCTTGCCCTCCCCTAGTAGGTTAATACCCATATTGTACCATCCAACCGCATCATCAAGATCACCCTGTGGAAGTTTTTCTACTGCTTGGATATCTTCGACTGCCATTAACAGAGCTTCGGCTGGATCAAAATCATTTTCTTCTACGACTGGGGGTGCCGGCAATGGTTCGGAATCGAGGTTGTCTGCTCGCTTGAAACATTGATTTGCGCGCTCATCATACCCTGCAGAACGTAAGGCATCGCCAAGTCCGCGCCATACTTCTGGGGAATCTGGAGACTCCTCGAGTAATCCCTTCCATATTGAAACAGCACCGGTATGATCACCAGTCTTTGTCATTATTCGTGCTTCTTCGAAGCTATCGGACGACTCGGGGGGCGGATGTTCTGAGAAGTCTTGATCTGTGTTATCGATATATTCTATCTCCCTAGCTTCGACGAAAATCTTCTTTTGGTCGGTTTTTTCCTCATAGTTGGCTAAAGACGTAAGCTTTTCATCATCAGAAATTGAAATAATCGCAGATTTGGCATATTCTGAAGCAGTCGATGGATCGCTGTCAGCGAATAGATATGCCAGGTTAGCAACCGTCGGGGGGTGATTAGGCAGTAATTTATCGGATTTTTCAAATGCCTCAATTGCTTTTTCTAGAGAATTAGTCTGAGTGTAAAGTACTCCAAGACAGTACCAAGCATTAGCATTAGCCGAATCGATATCAATGATTGAAAGATAGGTTTCTATTGCATCGGAATAATTGCCAGACTTAGCAAGATCCGAAGCGGATTTAATAGACTCTGCTAAACTATCTCCCACAAACCGCCGGATAAAATCTGATGAATAAGTATTCGCAATGAGCATATGGTAGTGCATGAAAATTTTGTGAAAATGAACCGATAATTGAAGACTAGGTGTCTACTGTGGGAGATGTGAGTGAACCAATTGTTGTGATGGGCATTTGCGGGTCATACGATCTAGACTCAGCAAATGGAAGGATGTTAGAGATAATGCTTGAAGAGTGCGAGGCACTTGGTGCTGAAACTGTAATCTGGGACCACGGCTCCTATCCACTACCTCTAGTTGGTGCCGAAGGTTGCTGGGAAGATGAGAATGTTAAGGGATTCCAAGAAATGGCAATCTCTGCTGATGCCTTTGTACTTTCATCGCCCGAATATCACGGCACCATGAGTGGAGTGATGAAGAATAGCCTCGATTGGCTTTATTCCAAGCACACCTCCGGAAAGGTCTTCGGACTGATTTGCACACTTGGGGGGCAGAGCAGCAATAATACCCTCAATCACATGAGGATTGCTGCACGATGGATTCATGGATGGGTTACTCCGGAGCAGGTTGCGGTTCCAAATATTAAGCATGCTTTCGAAGAAGACGGTTCTCTAGTTGACGAATCTATCAAAAGCAGAGTAATCGATATGGCATCCTCCATTGTGCACAATACTGTCAAACTGAGGAGATAGGAGGCAGATGTATCCAATTAGGATGGAAGTTGATTGGGAGAAGCTGGATTCGGAAAAGGTTGTAATTTTTATAAATAAGGATCTGAGTAAATTTGAAGAAAGGGTTGCCGATTTTCTGGGAGCCCCCAAGACTGTGAGAAGGCCTCTTGACGAAATGAATAGTAAACTCTGGCTCCTGATGGATGGCAAAATGAATGTTGATCAAATAGTTGCAGAAATGGATAGATCGTTTTCAGAGAAAATAGCTCCCGCCACCGAGAGGGTCAGTCGTTCAATAGCTGATTTTGTAAATATGGGCCTAGTGAGGCTCATTCGGGACGATTGCCAAACAGAATCTGAGTAGATCACTCTTCCTCTGGCAACGAGTCGTTACTTTCAACTGAGGATCTGAGTTCCTCATTCTTATTCTCCCTATATCTCGCTGAGAAGAAAATCATCAGTGGTATCACTAGAACTAGGAAGAAGCATCCTACTAAAGCCGAAAAGCTGTACACGGTCTCCTGGACCGGGTTAAGCTTGAACTTCTCCAACTCCAACAGTTCATGCGAAGAAAACTCAGATTCAATTAGGATTCCGTCGCTATAGGCTATTTCTCCTTCGTCCGTAATCTTGATTTTCCAAGTAATTGTCTTTTTAGCGTTTTCAACCAATGACTCAGCCTCATTTTGAGCATTTATGATATTGTCACTTTCAAGATAGCCCTTTCCCTTTATTGGAAGGTCCAAAGAGACGCGTCCCCTTAGTGTACCGCTCCCATTCTCAAGTACAATGGAATGGCTCCTACTGAACTCGCAAGTTTCCAGATATTTTGAGTAGTCTGAGTCTGGCTCATTGCAAATATAACTCTGGTCTTGCAACCCTAAACTAGGAGAATGTGACCAATTGGTACCCTCTGCCTCTACAGTTAGGGTAGCCCCTGGTGCAGCATTTTCAACGGAAAAATTGACCCATGTTATTGCTGAATATGTGGTGTAGTACCATTGGGCATTGCCCTCTGATTCAGCAGAGATTTCCATCACATTATGCTCATTTGTAGTAGTGTACGAGTAGTATTCTGAATCTACTGTGTTTGAGTAAACGGCATATGAAAGCAGTATGATTAATGTCAAGCCAGTTCCGACCATGGTTCTAAGCATGTTCGGGTTCTTGGAAAGGGATCTCTTCACGATTATACGGCATGCCAACTAATTTTTGAATCCTTGTCGTGACGGATTTCTACTGTTTCAATAGGAAAAACAGGTCATCACGGTTAAATACAGTCTGTTGGACGGCGGGGACGCACGGTGAAGGCATGACGACATACTACGACGTTCCAGCGGATCTCCTGATAATCGGTCTTGCTGATAAAATGGGCTCGTATGAGCAGATTAACGCCCCTGAATGGGCTTCTCAGGTCAAAACTGGAACTCATCGTGAGAGGCCCCCGGTCCAAGACGACTGGTGGCAAACAAGAGCGGCTTCAATCCTCAGAAAAGTTGCGATAAAGGGCCCCATAGGTACGAATCGAATCTCCCAGGAGTTCGGTGGCGCTAAGAACCGTGGAGTCAAGAAGAACAAGGCAGTTTCCGGATCGAGGAATGTTTCTCGCAAGATTCTGCAACAACTAGCAGATTCGGGATTGATTGAAAACTCAATGAATTCTGCCGGTACAGTGAACCATGGAAGGATCATTAGCCCTGCAGGACAAGCACTTCTAGACGAGGTGGCACATTCCGTTAGAGCCGTTGCTGAAGAGAAATACCCGGGTCTTGAGAGGTACTAGTGATAATATGGCCCGTAACAAACCGTTTGCCAAGAAAAAGCGCCTGAACAAGGTTACTAAGCAGAACAAGAGAGTTCCTGTTTGGGTAGTGATGCGGACCAATAGGAAGACTAATTCGCATCCCAAGCGCCATATGTGGCGACGCTCAAAGTTGCAGAGGTGAAATGTTAATGGCAGAAGTAAAGGAATTGACTATCCCTCTGCGGGCTGCTTGGAAAGTACCTCGGACCAACAGGGCAAAGAGGGCCATGGCTGAGATCAGGATACACGTTTCCCGGCACATGAAGAAAACCGATGAAGAGGAGATATGGATAGATGAATCTGTGAATCATGCTATTTGGGCCAGGGGTATGCAGAACCCCCCTAGAAAGATTCGAGTTGTGTGTACTAGAGAAGAGGGCTTTCCTCTTGAAGTAAAACTTTTGGAGGATTGAATAAATGGGGAATATTAGGCCGTCGTTCATTAAATCCAGAGCCCTTAGATTGGTAGAGATGTACCCCGATCAATTCACCGATGACTTCGAAACAAACAAACATCTTGTATCAGAATTCTCTGATGTCGACAATAAAAGAATGCGTAATTGGATAGCTGGTTACATCACAAGATACAAGCAACGCAGAGTTGACTAGCGCACCACTCATCATCTAGGGGGTTCTCGCGAACGCATGGGAGAGAGGCGTGAGGATATGCTTCCGGAGTATAGTAGTTCAGTATGCGTAGTATTGGTCAGGCCCGAGACTGAAGGGAATATTGGTGCTGTTGCGAGATCAATACTAAACTTTGGAATTTCAGATTTAAGAATCGTTGGCAGAGCGGGAGAGTGGTCCCAAGAGGCTCGAAATAGGGCGAAGAACGCGCAGGTTGTGCTAGACGAATGCGCTCATTTCGATACTTTAGAGGAAGCCGTCGCAGATTGTTCCATTGTAGTCGGTACTTCGGGAAAAAGAGAAGATGGGGATAAAACCTCGATGAGGCACTTCCTGCTTCCTGATGAATTGCCTGACCGCCTATCTGGTGTTGATGGGAGGGTAGCATTTGTCTTCGGTCCCGAAGGGAAGGGACTCATGAATGAGCAATTAGTTCAATGTGACTTGCTCGTAACAATTCCTACATGGGAGGGGTATCCGATTCTAAATCTCAGCCATGCTGTTGCGATTATCTGCTATTCATGGCGGGTATATTTTAGCTCAAACGCCCCTAGTGGATCTGGCGGTAGGTTGCTTGATCCAAATCTAAGGAGGCAACTGAGAAGCGAAATCAGTGATTTGGTTAGGTTGTTACCAACCAAGGAACATAAGAGGCAGGGTATTGAAGAAACATTGAACAGGGTGATTATGAGGGGCCTCCCAAAGGATGATGAGATCCATAGAATAATTGGTGTGATTAGCATGTCAAAAAAGTCATTTTCCAAAGATTAGGAAATTTTGAATTTCACTGGGTTGGAGGATGCCAGCTTGCCCATGACTTGGGAGTCTCCCTAACGTGCATCGCCGAAAGACGCAGTTTGTTACCGTATGATGAGTATATATGCGGGGAGACCTGTTCGAAGGCCCACTTGGCCAGGTTCTCCGCAGTGGGGATGAACGGGACTACCACCGTCCTGTGGTCCGAACTAAGGCCGGAGAGCACCTCAATCGCCTCCTCGTCTCGCTCGTAAACCACGAAGGCGTGGTCCACCACATCGTGGATGTGCTCCTCGAGTATACTGGACACGTCTCCGAAGTCGATGAGCATCCCCTCTTCGGACACGCCCTCCTCTTGCACCACCTCGCCCTCCAACTCTGCCTCCCACCTGTACCTGTGACCGTGGAAGTGGCGGCACTTGCTCTTGTGGTTGGGCACCCTGTGCCCGGTATCGGTCTCTACCCAGCGCCTGATCGAAGAACTCATTCCACTTCCTCCGGTATGAAGTCCAAACTAGCGGAGTTGATGCAGTACCTCTCTCCTCCGAACTTCGCGGGGCCGTCCTCGAAGACGTGTCCTAAGTGAGCGTCGCAGTCTTTGCACCTGACTTCAACACGCACCATTCCGTGAGTCGTGTCCTCCAGCCTCCTTATTCCGGCATCGGGGTGCTCGGTGTGGAAGGCGGGCCAACCGCATCCTGAGTGGTACTTCATCTCGCTAGTGAATAGGAGGCTTCCGCAGCAGATGCAGAAGTAGTCGCCGCCCCTGTCCTCCATGTTCAGTGCACCCGTGCCCGGCCTCTCAGTGCCTCCTTCCCTGGTCACGTGGTACTGTAGGGGAGTGAGTCTAGACCTCCACTCTCCGTCTCTCTCGGGATCGAATCTAGGCTCACTTCCACTCATAGTCCCGCCTCGTGTTTCTCGTTCTCAATAAGCGCGTTCGCGAGGGCAGCTTCCCACCCGTCAACGTACTCCACGGGATCCTTCCTGCCTATGGCGTGGAATGCCAGGATCCTCTCAACGTCAGCCCCTGACTTTCCGGAACTGCGCCCGAGTTCGTCCGGGTTGTAGGATGTGTTCGTGTTAGCGAAGACGGTATCGAAGTCTAGCCCCAGGAATCGGATCGCCTCGTCTGAGTCGGTAAGTATGGCCTCCTTGTCACCCTCAATGTAGGGAAGATGGAAGGAGACCAAGTGGCTGTCCCAGTTGCCGGTGCGGAAGGCCTCCCCTATCGCTTCGTAAAACTCGGGACGGCAGTCCGGGTAGATCTCGTGATCGCCGCTGTGGACCCCGAGCGCGATTTTAGTCTCCTCTCCGCC
>NYST01000040.1 GCA_002683155.1 Methanobacteriota archaeon
CAGGGACTGGGAACTCGGTCTTTGTTTTCATGCTTTATGACGTCGTAATCGGTGAGCTTGCCCCACACATTGTTTATTTGCCGGTTTGGAACTTTGATTTCGTCGACCATGTTCGCGTATGCCATGCCAACCATGTTTTCGGAGCACGTTCTTGATTCTCGCGCGGTTTTTTCAAAATTCTTTGGCGGCTCTGGGCTTTTCGTGATGACCAGGTTTCCTTGGGTCAGGTCATAGTGGGCGTCTCCTGAGGCGTAGGAGGGCTTGCCGACTTGTGGCGATCCGGTGATCAACTTCCGCCGCGCCGCGTCGAGGTATTGCTCGAGGGTCTGGATGTACTTGTATTTGTTGTACTTGTCCTCGTTCTTCGAACCCTTTTTCTGGTTTCCCTGCTTGAAGTGCATGAATAGTGTGCCTTTGCCGTTCATGAAGGAGGTGAGCATATTGGTGGCGTCGGATTTGTTCAGGCCGGATTTGTCCTTTGCTGGGGTCACATAGTCGAAAGGGTCATCTGTTTCGGTGCTGTAGTGGTGGATGGGCGCCTTGAACTCGATTTTTTCTTTGTCCACTCGGTCCGCCGCGTGTCTGCGGTCGGTGTCGTCCATGCCGCGTGGGATGCCGTTCGGGAGGGGCGCCGAGATCTCGTCGTCCACGTGCCGTGGGTCGGGGTCGAAGGCCTTATTCCAAGGTAGGCTGTCGCGTATGCTCGCAGGCTCAAAAGCTTCGTCGAACTTGTTCTCGTCCGCCTGCACGCGCCCTTGCTTGATTGGTTGGCGTGTGTGTGAGAAGCTCACTTGGTCTGAAATCCATTTCTTTCCATGCCGGTCCACTATGATGTATCCCTTTGAGTTCTTTGCGTAGCCGATCATGCGGACACTCGTGGATCTGATCAGCACGCCCTTCTTCTTTCTTATAGGCTTGGCTAGCGCTAACTCTCCTCGTTGGCCGAACGGGACGAACTGGCTCGTGTCATATTTGAGGCCACTGAACCGTGTGATTGGTGCCGTTGGGGTCTTGTCCTTGCTCTTGTTGCGCTTATTTTTGTCAATTCGAGGGATGCGGTTGTGAGTAAATGCTGCATATCGTGCTGCTTCGGGCCACCATTCCCAGCCGAAATTCGAGTCTACCAGGGCCGCCCTCATTCCTTCGGCGATCGTTCGGTTTGATCTCTCCGCCATCCCGTTTTGCGATGATTTGTATGCTGAGGTGAATATTTGATCGATCTGTTTCTCCTCGCAAACCTTGTTGAAAGGTGAGTTTGACTCGCCTGCAATCTTTGCGGTGAACTCGCCCCCCCGGTCACTGACCAGCCGTCTGACCTTGCTTATCTTGTGTCCCTCCTTCGAGTCCAGGCGGAGTTTCTTGACGAAATGGATGAGCTTTCTTAAGCTCTCGGGGGTGTCGGATTTCCGTGCCACGGCGTCCACGAATATCACCCCGGATGCTGCGCACGTGAAAGTGACCAGGTATGCCTTACCTTTGGCTGATTTGGGAAGTGGTCCCACGACGTCGACGTGGAAGACTTCCCCAGGCGTTCGGTGCTTGTCCTTATCTTGGAATAGCTGTCGGTTCACCTCAGTGAACTTGGCCTGGTCGCACACCGTGCAGTATTTTTCGGTGTGATGGGGGAGGATGCCGTAAATCCCCGGCTGCCTGCCTGCCCCTTTTCGGTGTTTGCCGGACAGGTATTCCCGATCCGTTACCTCCACGCTCGGATGGTTCAGTAGCCGATGGATTCGATGCCATTCCCGGGCTCTGCATAGGGCTCTGTCTGCGGCGAGCCCCTGGTCTCGTGATCGGAGAAGGATGTTCTTCTTGACCGTCTGCTTGAGTTCTCGTGCGGTCGCTTTGAGCATATCTCTCGCTTCCCCCAACTTTCGCTCCAGGTTCGTGGCGATGTCGTCGGCCTCCTTTTGCGCCCTTTCCTGCTGCTGAGCGTGCTTCTTCCGTCGTCCAGCGTGCCAGGTGGTTGACTTGGCCGACTTATTCTTTGTGCCCTGTGTTTGGGACTGATCAACCCGCTCGGCTTGGACCTCGGTCTTCGTCCAGAATCCACGTTGGGTTTCTTGTTCATGAGGGGTTGGTCGTTTAACTTCCTCGTCATTGTGGCGTGGTCCGGTACGCCAGTCGCCCGAGTCAATGTCCTTACGCCTCTGTCCCTCCAGCTCTGCCACTGACATCAATCTCTTCGTGTCCACTCTTACCTCCGGTGAGGCGGTCTTCTCCGCTTTCTTCCCCGGTGCCGCCTTGCGTGCGTTGGCCTTCAGGTTTCGATCTCGGGCTCGCTGAACGATTCCTTTGACTTTGGCGAGCCTTGTTGCCGAACGCGTTAGTCTCTTCCCCGGTTCCATGTTCTCTGGTTCCGGTTCGCTTCGGTCTTGGGCGGCGCTCCGTAGGCGCCGAGATATCATCATTGCACGGTGAGTGGCTATGCCTCTGGCGGCCCTAGCTCTCTTACCCAACCTGCTCACTCTTTCTTTCTGGTCCTTCATGGCCATGCACGTGACGATCGTGTCGCCATCCAGCCGGAGCGCCCCAGCTACGTGGTGGTCATAATTCGCCCGGTGCAGCATGCGGATCGTTGCGGATGCCTTTTTCTTCATTGCTGGGTTGTTCTTCCAGCGCTGGGGGGCCAGGACGCGCTTCTCGACGTCTCTTGGTACCCGGTCGGCCGCGAAAGCTTCTCTTGTCGCGTCGCCCGCCTTGTGGCCTTTGGCGGTGGGGAGAAAGAACAATCCATTCTCTCTCTCGAAGGGTATTTGCGTACCTGATGGCGTTACCATGTACGCATCCTTCGGTTTGAACACCACGGAGCAGCCGTGGTCGTTCATCTGAGAAACTGACAGGAGTGGGAACGCGATGTCTTCGAGCACGTGTCCCTGGCCTATATCCTGCAGTTTAGTCAGTCGACCATCCCTATCCGCGGTGATGATCTTGAGCGGCCCATGTCCTTGGGTAGTGCTCCTTGCGCCGGTCGCTGTACGAACGACCGCGTTCAGTCTATTGCTAATTTTCTTTAGCCATGAGCTTTTCTTTAAAAGCGTCAGGGTTGCGCCGCTATCCACCACGAATCCGCGCGATGCCCGCGCGGGCAAGTCTGCAGACAGTCGGCGATTCGATTCAATCAATCGCGCGATTCGCATCGCCCACCTTGGCGTCCCTGTGTTATGCTTGGCGTTGACTCGCCGGACCTCTTGTCGTAGTCGTCGCGCGCGCGCCATATCCTCCGTCGAGATTCGAGTACCCTTGGTGTCCGCGCGCGGAGCCATTAGTCTGAATCGCCGTTTGCCATCATTGTTTTGTGTCGCGGTGCCACGACTCGTCGGTCGGGGGTCACCCCCCGACCTCTCTCTCATATTCCGCGTCAGTAGTTGCAGTCGGAATGGTAACAAGTTACCATAACCTGTTGATTATTCAACAGAACCCGGCCTAGCCTGCGGCCCAGCGCGCTACCTCTTGACACGCTGACACGCTCACTCGCTAGTGAGGTTCGATTATATATTTTGTTGTGATGGCAACACTTTTGGTGTCACGTTGACATCATCATGCATCATAATCACACGGCGGGCTGCTTGATCTGTATCTGTCTGTACTGTGCCTGCCCCCTTATCTTGTGTCATCAAACCTTTTGCAATATCTAGCGCCGATGCTAGAGCTGCTATTTGCAAGCGGCGGCTTTCCCTTTCGCGCGCCCTGTCGCTTTCCTGTTCTGCTCGTGCCTTTAACTTCGCTCGTTTGGCGGCCTCGCGCAGTTGGTCATTCAGCTGTTTAACACTTCCCCCGTTGAATTCTTGGGCCAGTGCTAGGTCCCTGACTTCAGCGTATTTCTTCTTGCTGCCTTGGTCGCCCATTGCCAGTGTGGTTAGCCTCCAGAAAGTTAAGACGGGCAGGGGTTTGGTGAACATATCTGCAATGTTGTCCTTCGTATCAATGCGTTGCGTGTGCATTATCCCTAAGTGTACGGTTTCTTGAATCTTCCGTAACATCACGATGTACCCTCGTGCCTTGATCACTCCAGCAACTGCGTTGATTTGGCTCATACACGCATTATTGTCGATCATCATACGTGTGCTGCCGATCTGCTTATAGCCGAGATCATGCAGTAGCACTCGGTTATAAATGATGTCTTTCGTACATTCGTGTGCTGCCTGTAGCTCCGCTTCGGTGCTACTGCTTGCAGCTGTCTTGGGCAACGTGGACTTCCAGTCAATTAGCCCTGAGCACTTCTTGCCCATCCATAGGCATCGCCCTATGGTAGATCGTCCCGTGTCGATGCAATCGGCGTATGATGAGTCTGATGCAGCAAATAGTCGGAAGGGGTCGCAATCCACATCGTCAGGAGTTTGCGTGTATCTCAAGCATCTTTCCCTAGTCTGGTACGCAAATGTGACGAGTTTTGTCAGGGCCCTGTAATGCTCATGAGACGGGTTGGATATGTATCGTGAAAGTCTGTTTGTAGCCGTCACTAGATCTGGTCGACTGAGGTTCGCGAGGTACAGCATTCCGCCTAGTACCGATGCGTATTCGTAGCAGGGCTTGTACGAGCTGTCATCATCCTCGCCGTCGACTTTCTTTCGAAACTTCTTGGAGTGGTCCATGGGCGACTTGACGAAGCCCGTGTGCTCCGTTACTTGGACTGTCTTGGCGATCTTCTCGATGGCTACCCCATGATTAAGTTCTATGTAACGCATTCCATTGGCGTCTGTGCCCTTGTCTACCCGAATTCCTAAGATATAGTCTAACTCGTCATCGTAGGTGACCTTTGCGAACCTTTTCTTTAGCGATGCCCGCCATTGGTCCCTCAGGTAATCGCTGCCTGTCAGGCAGATTAAATCGTCTACGTATGACCCAACTATGATCCTTCCGTGTATTGGGTCATGTTTTACGAACATGCAATTCTCAGCGCTGGTCTGCGTGAACCCCTCGCTGAGCATCAGCTTGGTGTAGTCCCGCTGGTAGCCTCGTCCGGCTTGTGGTAGCCCGTACAGACATTTCCTCAGTCTGAGCACGTACTTGTCCCTGGGGTAACCTTCCAGCTCCGTTTCGGGGTGTTGCTCCACAAAGATCACCTCATCATCGGGGAGATCGGCCTCGACGAATGCATTTCCGACGTCGGCTGAGCTCAGTTTCTCGCCGGTCTGCGCGCTCAAGTACATGAGCATCCTTGTGTTGGTTGGGGCCAGTACGCTGCTGTAGTTTTCAAAGAACTCCATGTCGGGGATCAGCGAGAAACCTTGGACAACTTGCCGCGTCTTGTACTTTTCTATTTTCCCGTCCCGATTCACCTTGATCTTGCGCACGTTCTTGAGCTTCTTGGGTTTCCTTCCCATTCTTTCCATTTCGGTTCGTAGGACAGGTTCGAACGTCTTCATTCTCATCAGCGCGTCGAACTCCGCCTTCTGGCTAGGCTTCCAGTGATCTTCCCAGTCGGGCGAAGCCATGGCCTCTTGGTCATTTGCCGGTGTCGTTTTTCCGCAGACAATCTCCCTCATAGCGTTCATCGCGAACTGATCGCTCAGCCTTTTGTGGACGGTGTTTTCGTCGCCGAGTACTGCCTCTACGTGAACGTGTTGGGTCAGGCTTTTCTTGATTTCATTTGAGTCGCCTGATTCATTGGCCCTTCGCGAGTCGCTCAACATGTCCTTGAGTGTCACGACTTTTCCCTTGACGCCGCTCAATGATGTCGAATTTAGTTGAAAATATGCCTCTCGGAGCTTTTCCGTCAAGTCGGAGCGGGTTATCGAAGGTTCTACTCGGTCTTTGTTTTCATGCTTGATGACGTCGTAATCGGTGAGTTTGCCCCACACATTGTTGATTTGCCGGTTTGGAACCTTGATTTCGTCGACCATGTTCGCGTATGCCA
>NYST01000041.1 GCA_002683155.1 Methanobacteriota archaeon
CTATTCTGTGGCTTCACTAGTATTGTCCTAACTTCCCAGAGGTCCTTGAAAATCCTGTATCGTGCAGTGGCATCCAGGTAGTCTACCCCGCTGGTACCGCCGGTCCCCGTCCTCTTCCCGATGATCCTCTCGACCATTCTCGCATGATCATGCCTCCACTTGGCCATCGACTCCTCGAGTTCTACGAATGCATCAATCAGTTTCCTAGGCCATGTTAGTAGGGGCAATTCCCGGTAAGACTCGATGAATAGCAGGCCGGCACGACCCCGACTCACACCTCCCTCTGGAATTAGGAATGAGGTCGCAGACTCCTGAGCAGAATCCAACCTCTGCTTCATCCTAGCCGAGGCATCCCCGTCCATCCCGGACATTCTCTCGAGTGCCTCGTTCCCCATCTGAAGGTGTGCCTGCAAGTGAGAGTCGACATATTCCCTAACGATTGACTCATCATCCTCGCTTTCGAAAATAGATCCCATGATTGGGGTGCGCTCCATCCACCTCATCAGAGCGTCATAGAGCGACTCATTACCCTGTTCCTCCTCTAGCCTTTCCAGGACCTCCTTGTCCTTGCCCCCTTTCTCGGCTAGTTTTCTGAACGTCTCTATGGGGTCCATTCCGAACATTCGGTCCTCAGTCTCCAAACCCAGAAGGGACTCGAACTCCCTCATCTGGAACGACTCGAATCCAGAGGCAGTGCCCAATCCATCTCTGAAAGCCAGGAATCCTTGTGGCGTCAGAGTCTCTAGGACCGTCCACTGGCTTGCCATCAAGCGGAAAATCTCAGTAGTTCTTCCCAAATGATCGACAGCACGAGGGATATCGTCCTCGGGAACTGGTACCTGTGCCAGGATGTCCCTTGTCTCAGATAATTCCCTAATGACCTGCTTGAACCACAGTTCAAATGTCTGATGGACGATTATGAAGTGCATCTCATCGGAAGAAATCCCCCTTTCATCGCCTTGAAGGTCCAATAATTCGTGAAGTCGCAGATAGTCACCATAGGTCCAGTTGCCAGACCCCCCGCTTCCGCTCATAGCCTCGCATGAGGCAGCCCACTTGAAGCGTTGCCGCCGAATTAGAAATTCTATAACTCCCCAATGTGTGGCAATGTCGATGTCTGGCTCAATTGGTTGGCCAGAGGACACCGACGCCCCCCATCCCGAACCTGCAAAATCATTGTTCGTGGAGGAAGGCTTGGAAATTGCTGCCCCAATGGAGGGAGACGCGCAAGAGCTGTTCAACATAGTCGATGAGAATAGAGCATACCTGAGGAAGTGGCTTCCTTGGTTGGATGATGTCAAGTCAGTGGATGACGAACTCTCTCTGATCCGGAGCCTCTCAGAGAAAAAGTCCGATGAATTCACCCTCTACATAATTCGTCAATTCGGGAATTTGGTGGGCGTGATAAGCCTGAACTGGGTGGATTGGAGTAACAGGAGCTTCGGATTGGGGTATTGGCTCTCTCAGTCTTCGTCTGGACATGGGATAATGACCAAGGCATGCTCAAGGCTGATGGATCACTGCTTCGATGATCTGAAGCTCCATAGGTCAGTGATAGAGGCAGCAGTAGAGAATTACCCAAGCCGAGCAGTTGCAGAGAGGCTGGGCATGAGGATCGAAGGGATCTCAAAGGATAGGGAGTGGTTGTATGACCACTTCACTGACAGTTCACTATACGCAATCACTGCACCAGAGTGGAAGTCTAGAAATCATGGCTGAATTAGCCCGTGGTCTTCTACCGAGCATCCACCGGGCGGGAGACAGGAGAGGACGTCTTCCTGCGCCAATCCAGTAGATTTGGAGATCCTGTTAGCGACGCTGTCCTTCTTCTCCATGCCCGGGACTATCCTAGCCCACCTTTCGCACATCTCTGAGATGACCTTGGGAACTCCGGATACAGGGATGGGAACGCCATTCACTACGGCCAAACCGATCGCAATCTCCAATGGAGTGTCCCGATGCCAACTTCTCTCCCCCCTTACCACGAATGACCCTCTTGCTAGAGACTCCCCGGTCTCCGTGGTCTTGGATACCTGACTCGATCTGGCATGGAAGGCAGTAGCCGCGGCACCACCGCTTCCCCACGCTCTCGACCAGCAAACAGAGATCTGAGCCGCTTCTGAGATGACGGAGTCATCCAATTCACGAGCATCTTCCAATCCCTCGCCAAGTGTCTGAGATATCTGCAGTGATGCCACTCCTTCCGGGACGATTCCTTGCTGAGAATTACTCGGAATCAAACCGTCTTTGAGTTTCAGGGAGCATGAAGGGGCCCCATGTAGGTCAGCATGGAAGTACAGGTCACTGGACGTGAGGTGCTTCCTCACCAACACGTCGTTCCCTTTCGCATCCTTCCCCCCAATTAGCAGATGCCCTCCAGAAACTATCGCCCAGCGATACTTTTCGAACCAGAATCTTCTGGCCCTCTTCCTCCCCTTGAGCCTTCCCAAAGCCGCCTCCTTGGCAGCCTTCTTCTCGGCATTCTTCCTGGATCTCTCCGTCCTCTCCAGAGCCTCTTGAGCCCCCTTCGCCTTGTTCTTCTGGGTTCGCGCCTCTTCGAAGTACCTCTGCGCATTCTGATGCACGGTCTTGGAACTCTCTAGCGTGACCTTGGCCCCTGGCTCGCCGTCTTCATCTGGAAGGTATGCAACAACTGTATGCTTGGAAGGGTTCACGCTGTCCACCCAAACAACCTCACGAGCAATTTCTGCAACATCATGCCACCCCTTCTCTTCCACGGCAGCACTAAGCTGAGTCAGAATCGAGTCCACGTGCTCCCAGTTATCCTGGATCGACTTGCCAAGCTCCTGTGTGATTGCCGCTCTCTGGTTGAACCTCTCTATCGCCTTCTCTTGCTGGGAGGCCCTCCTCGTCAACTTCGAGCTTTCGTCCTCGGCGCTCTCACCCGTCTCGATCAACTTCTCTTCCTCTCTTCGGATGAATGCTGCAGCATCATGTGATCCGAAAATGAAATCGTAGACTTGGGATAGGCTGCTGGCGCTCACCCTCATTGCATCATCCATCGATGGCAGGTTGATTGGGGAGAACTCGATGATTCCAGCCGCTGCCGAATCCCTCTCAGACTCGTTGTCTGCATCCACCCATGAGGCCTTTGATTTCGCATCGGAAAGCCAGATGTTCCCCCCCTCTCCGCCATCTAGGTCACCTAGCATTTCCTTCAAAGCGGCCTCGAGCGAATCCCTCTGCTCGACGGTAAGGGAATCAGATTGCGCGTCTTCGTCTAATCCTGAGATGGAGCATACTGCACTCCCGTACACCCTGCCAAGATTTGCCCTTGAGGCTAGGGTCCTGATAAGGCCATGATCGCTGCCAGCCAGAATCTCGTCAAGTGCAGCCCTATCCAGATTCCTTGGATCAATTGCCTCTGGCGGAGGGGCGTACCTCTCTCCCTTCTTCAGCGAACGGCTAGCGTACTTGGCGTGTGTAAGGGGGCGGATTATCACTCCCTCCTCGTCCAGAAGCAAAACGTTCCCATCTCGGAATAGCTCTATCACGATGCTTAGAGTCCCTCTTCCATGCTCGAATTCCAATCGAATCACTCTGTCGAATCCGAATTGCTCGACCCCAACCAACCTGGAGTTGTTGAGGTGCTTCCGAAGAATCATTGCAAACTGGGAGGGTTGTGTCGGCATTGGCCTATCCCTGTTAGATGCGTATGCCCTCAGCCCCCTTACAATCACTAGATCTGTCGATGGCTCGCCCTTCCTGTTCAGTCGCAAAACTATCTGTTCGTAGTGCGGTTGGTACGCCTTCCTCACTCTAGCACCGACCATGTCCGACAGCTCTCGCACAATTCGCGCGATTTCGAAAGAGGATGACTGGCTCCGCATGATTCCAGTTATTGTCCGGAACGGCCCCCTTCATCAGGGAATCGATAGGGGAGATTGCACACTCAAGTCAGGGAAGAGTGGAAATCTCCAATCTCACTCAGGACGTCTGGCTCGTGAGCGTATTGGTTAGAAGGTACCTTGATCATCCTGCAATCCGGAATTGAATCCGCGATCCTCTCGACTTTGTCGAAGTCATGCAGGGTGTCCGATGCGGCAGTCATCACCGCACATGGGACTTCGATCTTCGATAGGTCTCCGGGAAGGCTGTATCCTAGGTTCCATCTAGCGGAGAGGAGCATTCGTTGGACGTCTTGAGCCAGCAGGGCCCTGCGATAACGGACCTTCTGACCCTCTTCCTTTGTCCTCCTGTTCACTACCCAGGCCACGAAACCAACCATCTTTCGGAAAGCCACCATGGGGAGCGGCGAGTAGATGATCATCCTAGACCAGAGTGGGAATCTGAAGTCCGGGTTCGGAGCAAGGAGGACAGAACTCCTGCCA
This sequence comes from Methanobacteriota archaeon, assembly GCA_002683155.1. Classification (GTDB taxonomy): domain Archaea; phylum Thermoplasmatota; class Poseidoniia; order Poseidoniales; family Thalassarchaeaceae; genus UBA36. The sequence goes on from NYST01000041.1 coordinate 4,353, forward strand.
CTCAAGTCACCCTTCTCGAACGCATCGATAAGGAGGGTCGAGCCTAGTGACGAAGAGTACCAGTCAATATTCTCCTGATCGACGTCCAAGGCTTCTAGAACGGCGGCGATGTCTTTCGAGTGCCTCTCGATGGAAAAGTCATCCTTGGAAATCCTCCTGTCGAATTTCGAACTGGCCTTCTCCCTAGTCTCGATGTAGATTAGATGCCTGCTCTTTACCCAATCAGTGACCAATGGACGCCACCCCTCGAAGAGAGAACCCCAACCTGGAACCATCACCACGGTTCCGGAATCCGGCTCTACCCCCTCTTCATTCCAGACCAGTACCCTAATCGAGACTCCTGACTCCACTTCGATCCAATGCTCATCAGCGACTCGTCCATCCAAATCCGGAGGACCGTTCCAAAGACCTTCCACGAGAATCAGAACAACCTCTCAGATTTCAGAGTTCGTCTTTCCGCGAGGGTCATCTTCTTCTGCCACCCGATGACCTTCTGCCACCCGATGACCTTCTGCCACCCGATGACCTTCCGCCACCCGATGACCTTCCGCCACCCGATGACCTCCCCCTCGTTCTCCTTGAGGTGCGAACCCTCCTAGGCGGTCCCCCGAAGCGGACCCTCGGGCCCCAGCTAGGTCCCCAGTATCTCCCGCCGTAACCCTGCTGTGGCCCTCCGTGATACCCGCCTCCTTGATTAAATTGGACTCCTGAATTGACTCCCCAACCGGTTTTGGGCCCGTTGCTGAATCTGGCGTTGACCAAGGTTACAACCAAGATGAGGAAGAAGGGCATTCCACAGCAGAAGAGGATACCGAAGCCTACTGACGCTGGGCTCTCCAAACTATTGTCTTCTGGATTTTCGACATCGTACCAAACCGTCACTGGGCTACCTAACGGAAGCACAACGTCCTCCACGTGCTCTAGGCAGTAATCACCCCATACCCCTAGGAAAAGGCCGCCTTCTGACCTGAACTCGACTCCGTCTACGTCGAAGGAGTACTGCACATCGGCCCCGCACTCGTACTCGTAGTAGTAATAGCAGTCATAGTGGATGTCATTGTATTCGTCATACAGGCAATCTTCGACTTCGTACTCTTCTTCCCACCACTCAGTGCCTTCCAGCACGACCCCAGTAGTAGACTCGTATACTGGCTCTCCTCCCAGTACGACGGCTCCCAACCCGAAGAAGAATAGAGTAATCATAGCAGCGAGGCCAATCGCGACCGCCTCTCCCGGAGAAAGCCACCAAAGCCCCATGACCCCGTCCCCAGAACCCTTCTTCTCTTCTTGGATGGCCCTCTCTGAACCGGTTTGAGTAAGGGTCATCACATCGTCGTCGATGTTCATCTCGACCTCATTCAGGAAAGACATCCCAAGGAGTATGTCACCACCCATCCCGCTGTCCATACCATCGCTTGAGTTGCCCAAAACGTTTCGAACTACGATTCCTCCGACTCTGACTTCTTCAAGATGAACTTCGTACCCCTTGGATTTACCATTGGCAGTATTCAACCACTGGGTCTTCCCACGTTTCCCGCCTACGTACTCCATTTGACTCGTCCCCATTGAGACATATGTGGCCCCCGTGTCCACCAGGAAGTTGACCTGTTTACCATTGATCGAACCTTCCGTTCGATACATGCCTCGAATGGCCCTGATCCTGACTTCAGCTGTCCCGCCCTCGGTAACCCCACCAGGGACGAGCTCCTCCGTCTTATGCTTGAATTGGGCCACCTTGTAATCATGCTCGGCCTCTGCCAACTCCTCTTGGCGCCTGATCCGCTCCTTCTCTGCTTCATCGATCATTTCTTCGACAGACTTCTTGGAATCCTCTGCGCCAGCCGATGGTCCGTCCTCATCATGGTCCCACCAACGGTCCTTGCTAGCCATATTGCTGGTGCAAAGCGTCGGGACCTTCGTTTTGAACGTTCACACTGCCTCGCTCAACTCGTACTTATCTTCAGAGAAAACCACCCTCTCGGAATCCACGAGAAGTTTC
>NYST01000042.1 GCA_002683155.1 Methanobacteriota archaeon
TGGTTCTGTCGAGAAGCTGGCTGACTCCCGATCTTCCACCGACCCAATTACCCGTTGCCAACGCGTGCATAATTTTCGTCGTCAATACGTCAGGCCTCAGGCATGAGGAAATACGGAGTTCTCTCTTCCTGTTGTGGTGCCTCTCCAGCTGATATTTCAGGTCCCTAGCTAGCTGTTGGAGGCTTACTCTGAATAAGTCCTCAATCAGATCCCCGGCCAACCTGACACGCTTATTTGCGTAGTGATCCTTATCGTTTGGATCCTTGTCCTTAATTGCCATCTCGAGAACCTGACGTGCAATTCTTCCAAGGAAAATTGCTTTCTTCTCCCTATTGTCTATGCTGGAACCTAGGTGCGGAAGGAGTTCGTTATCGAGTAAATTCTGGATCCTAGACTCTCGATACTCTTTCTGTTGCCCTGCTGCGAACTTCTTCTCAAGCCATGCGAGCGCCTCTTCAGACGTATCGACACCGTACTCCTCATTATCTCTGAGGTCATTTAGATTGGCGACGGTGAACTTCATTGCCTCGGGCGGACCTGCAATGGAAGCGAATATCTCCCTATCATTTTCTACTCCAAGGGCCCTCATCAACAAAACAAGTGGAATTGGCGTAGTTCCGGCGCTTGGAATCTTTACCATCAACATCCCATCCCTCCTCTTCTCAACATTGAGTGGTTTTCTCACACCGTCCTTTTGGGAGAATATCTTGGCGACTTGTGTTTCGTGGGCATACTTCTTGTTCTTCTCCACCGTAACTCTGTTTGGTGCAAGATCCTCCATGGATATGAGTACCCTCTCAGTTCCGTTGATTATGAAGTATCCACCGGGGTCAAGGGGGTCCTCGCCGGATTTCCTAAGAAGTTGCGTGTATCTCTCAGAGTCTTCTTCAGAAGAATCTGGAGATAATCTTCGATTCTCATCGACATGATTGTGATTTAGATTGCATCGAGCAGATCGGGTCATTATGGGGAGATTCCCTATATGGACGCTGGTCTCTTCTTGGAAGCCCATCTCATTACCTGGAGAAGGGGGCAAATCGTCACGGAATATCTTGAAGTCTAGATAAACTGGAGAGAAGTAAGTCAACTTCCTAAGTCTGCACTCCATAGGAGTAGCATGGTGTTCTGCCCCATTCGCCTCCTTTATTGTGGGCCTGCCCAATCGAAGATTCTTCAGACGGACAATAATTTCCTTATCCAAGAGGTCTAGCTTGACTAGACCGCCCTCATCGTCTTGGACGAGTTCGTCGCTCCCAATCCTGATGTTTCTAACTATCTTCTCCATTCTGCTTTCTTTACCGTCTCCGACTGGAATACAGTCATTGTACGAAGCAAGCTGATGGTTCACTAGGCTTCTCTGTTTGAAATAACTCTCAACAATTTCCTTCATTTTTTACACCTCCAAATCTATGCGCTTTCCACGATCAAGCGAAATGCTACGGAATTTCCCGCAGAGCGACTGTAGCGAACTACCTTAACGATCCTGTTTGCAAGCCAACCAGCAGGCAGTTCGTCATTCTCAGACTCTTCCATCTCCTTGATTACCTGGATTGCTGGGTCTGTGATTAGGATCTTGGGCAAGAGTTCCTTGGCGAGTCTGCCAGTGCCAAAGGCATCGTCAGTAGTAAGGCCCCATGGCTCCAGAACCTCGGCCTCAGAATCTATAGGGACCAATTCATGATGAGGGACTAAAAAGTGATTTAGAACATTAAATCGGTAATCTCCAGTAGGGATATCCTCATCCAAAAGGGCCTTTCTAGAGATTGTGATTCTATTGCTCTTGCTCCTCTTCCTTGAACCGACGTGTTCACTAATTACTGTCATTATATGATCCAGTTCAGATACGCCCTCTTCTATGCCGACCTTCTTCGCGACCTGCTCGCGTGACATTCTCTTAATCGCGTCGAGATTTGCGTCATCCGCTAATTTGTGCGCGTGATCCTCTGGAATGCCCAGCTCTATTAATCTCTTTTTTGTTGAGCTCTTTACTGCCATGTTTCAACCCCCGTCCAGAAAAAACCATGAGCCTGCACGCCTATCAGGCGGGCCTGAGGGGATTCGAACCCCCGGCCACCGGGTTAAAAGCCCGGCGCTCTACCTGACTAAGCTACAGGCCCATGGCTGATGCTGGGCTATCCTCCGACCCTAGGGGTCTTCAAAAGGCTTACGCACGGCATCGTTCCCGCAAAAAGGCGAGAGGTGCCGGAAGAAGCCGGCACTGGCCATTCTTCTGCGACTGACGACATAAAGGTTGTGAGCAAGAAGGGGGTTCGCGACGCAACAATTTTGTCATATCGGCGGATGAAAATTCCAATGGAGTCTGAAGTGATCCGAATTGAAGGTGTTGGCGAATGGAAAATATTGGTTCCACCCACCGTTTATCCCCCCAAGGAAGACACCATGATGCTTTGTAGGGCGATAACGAAGTTGACTTCAAATCAAGGATCGAAGGCAATGGAGATTGGCTGCGGATCTGGATTGGTTTCTATTGTTCTGAAAACCCTTGGGTGGGATGTTGTCGCCTGTGATGTAAACCCATACGCTGTAGCTTGTACCAGGGGGAACATGGAAGCTAATGGGCTATCTGGAATGAGTGATGTTTTCGAAGCGGAGGTGGGAAGCGATTTTACAATAGCAGAAGAAACTGAATTGATCGTTTGGAATCTCCCCTATCTGGGGGAAGCAGCATTTGGCACAGGATTGCACGAGAAGATCGAAGAGGCTGCTCTAACCGATATTCCCGAGGGTGGATGGGGAGGAGTTCTGCTTCATACCTTGGAAAACTTACACTCAGAATTGACTGAAAATATAATGGTTATTTTGGTAATGAGAACAGAACCCGAGAGCGATAGTAAAATCATTGACTGGAAATTAAAAGGATGGTCCTGTCGAAGACTTGGGGCGGAAAGATTTGGTGTGGAGAAGATAGAGGCAATATGTTTCTGGAAAACTGGTTCGGGACAGTCGGCAAAGATTCTGGATTCGTGTAAATCGACCATGGATGAGGCAGCGGAACTACCTCGGAGCGGTTGGCAAAGGGTCCTCTCTATGTCTCAGACCAGTGGCAGGGGGAGAAGGGGCAATAGTTGGATATCTGAAAAGGGAGGAATGTTTGCAACATGGAATTTGGATTCCAAATTGTTGGAAAGGATCCCTCCGGGGATTATTCAAACAAGTATTGGAGCAGTGGTTTCGAGGACATTGGGGGCGGAGATAAAATGGCCAAACGACATCGTCACTGAAAATGGAGTTAAGATTGGGGGGGTTCTAGTTGAGTCGTCTAACAATAGCACCATCAGAGTTGGGGTAGGGGCCAACAAAACTGGTTTTGCCAGCGAAGATTTTGAGAGTTCCGGATGGACTGAAACCATTGGGGATTTTGATTCGTCGGATGTGTTTCGGAGAATAGATCGAGAAATATCTTCACTCTTCGAAGCAAAAAAAATGATTCCCGAGACGGAAGTGGATTTTCTCACAAGACTTTCGTGGGCAGAGTTGTCTAAATCACTCTCCAGGGGAGTCTTGGCTTCCAATGAAGGGCATTTGTACAGACCAACTGGACTAAAAAAATCTGGAGAATTGGAGTTAGTTGGGGTAGAGGGTGCGACTGTTTTCCAAGATTTAGGGGGAATCGGATGGGCTCGCCCCAAGGGATGAGTTTAGTCGCTCCCTGACCAATCTAATTTTGCCTGAGCTAGTCAGGGTCTCCATTTCGTTTAAGTTATTTATTTGAGCAATTGTTTTTTTGTAATGGACCAATGGTATTTTGATTATTGCAAGAGTCCCACCCTGCCCCTCGATTACATCAAACAATTTCCATTCGACACTCCCTAGACAGCCTATCAGTTTGTCATTCAATTCTGCCCTTTTAGAATTATTTGTAACTCGAAAACCGATCCAACGGTGCTTCCCCCTTGCGGCCTTTTTCTGCTTCGGCATGCTGTTCCGAAGGGGTTTACCTTAACCAATGGTGGGTTTACCGGGGGCCATGGAGCGAGCTGGTTGGAATGGCCAAGTGGATAGTGGCAGTTTGCTAAGAGTATTCGCAAGTCCCTCCACACTACCGCATTTGCTTTCTTTGGGTATTGTTTCTGGTTTTCTATTCGTTGCAATGAAAATGGACTTATTTGGTTCTGAGATACAAGGGGGCATCATTTTTCTTTCCCTCTCCGCATCTTACTTCTTTGCGGCTATAATTTCTCCAAGCAGAATAGGCAAGTGGATTTTTACATTCGAAAAGGTAGAAGATGGCGTCCTAAACCGCAGTTACTGGTTTGGAGGATTTTCCCGATTAATCCCCATTATTGTAATAGCGGGATCATTATGGCTCATCTCGAACATTACATTGGTCGACGAGCAGTTGAGCAATGCAAGGATTTTACTGGCCGTATTATTTATTGGAATGTCTGTCCTTCAGGGCGTTTCCCTATCTTATGGATGGGTCTTGTATGCTAGGAAGATTCACCATTCCCCTCGTAAGAGCAAGGTTGGAGGAGTTTTTTCAATTGTGAGGGCAGTGGTTGCCGCGATATTGTTCGCCCCCCTCGTGTGGTGGTTCGGGTACAGAGCAGCAGATCCAAGAAATGCAAGTTTTACTGAAAATATCTACTGGATTTCTTTCATTATAATGGTTATAATTATTGGAGTCTTTTTGGACCGTTATACTAAGAGTGTTAGAGAGACATTGGAGATTGACGGAGTTGCGATAGATAGGGTATTTTTCCTAATTTTCATCACTTCTTGTTGGCATCTTCTGGGAGCATGGAGGAGAAGCCCGGTTGCTACTGGGCAGAGTTCAGGAGGGATGCTGATTGAAGAGGCCATTCTGATGTCAATATCGATAATTCTCGCAGTCTGGTCTATGGCAAAAAGAGGAGAAAGGGGAGGGTGGAGAATCTTTCAAGGCCAGTCAGCAGTATTCTGGGGCATCGGTTTCGGATTCATCTATGCAGGCAGTATTTCATCGCTAACCGCACTATCGGAAGGCAGTCTACTGACGACCACTGCGATTGGCCATGCAATCACCTCAATTGTAATGATGGCCATTCTTCCGGTTTGCATAACTTGGATTGGGAAACCAGAAATCAGAGAGGGGGAGATCCAACTTATTGAAGAAGTGGTTCGATCGGATGATCCTCCTATGGCGCGAAGATCAATTCAAGTCCAAACAAAGTCGGAAGATGACGTGGTTGAATTACTGGACTAAAGACCACTGACTACTGCTACTAGTCTGATTCTCCCCGCCATGTCTTCACTTGCTCTGGCGCCAAGTATAACCTGGCAGTCATTGTCAAGTGTAGATACGAAAGCTTCGGAAACCCTATTGAGATGCCCAAGGGTCATGTCTGGACCTCCTTCAACTTGAATGAGGCACCCCTTTGCACCCTCGATTGAGATGTCTGAAAGAGGAGAGTTTCTTGCCATTCTTACGACTCCGTCCGGATCATCTGTAGTTCCATTTCCAACAATTAAGGTCGCATTTCCCGGCCTGCCGACGACCGTTCTCAGGTCCATCAAGTCCAGATTTATCTTGCCAACTCTTGCCAGAGTTGTTACAAGACCCTCGATTAATTCTCCTATCCATTCAGAGCCTAGTTTCCAATCCGAGTCTCGGTGCCTTGCTTGCCATGCAAGCCTCTCAAGGCTAACTCGAATGCACAAATCTGAATTTCTCTCAATCGGCGGTAGTGCCTTTTCGGCTATAGCACATCTAAGTGGTTGCTCGGCAAATGGAATGCCGACGATGCTAATTACGAGGCTGCCCGACTCTCGCGATTTTGCAGCGAGTTCTGCGGTTGCTCCAGAACCAGTTCCACCGCCTAAAGCCGATAACAGGATGACTAATTCTGACTTATTCAGTAGCTTAGAAATGTTTGCAATTCCCTCATTTAGGCGGTGGGCTGCCAAGTTAGGCAGGGCGGCTGCACCCCTGCCATTGCCACTGGCGTCTAGATGCAAACAATGAGCTTCGTGATCGGTGGTGAAGGAGGATTCATCGGCGTCAATCATTAGTAAATCGGCTAGTTGTTGGCATTTTTCGTGAGCTCCACCGGACCACTGGCACCCTATCCCGCCGACCCCGACAATAAGAATGGAACCTTGGTCCATGTGCGCGCGCATGCGACTGACTAGATTATTCTGTTCTAATCATATGTTACATAACGCCTGTATCTCCTCCTTTCGTCTCTCGCCCAGGCGTTATCGGGCTCAAGTTCTAGAACTCTGTCATAGTACTCGATTGATGCCTCGAAATCCGATAGGTACCTCCCCTGGAGATGGCCCAGGATGTTCAAAACTGGAATGCAGTCCTTATCGCCTTCGAGCAATTCCAAAAGTATAGCCTCAGATTCATTAATCTCCATAGATTCCATTTTGTCCTCGGCTTCCTCCAATTTTTCTATTTGTTCCGAACTGAGTTTGTATATGTTCTTCCATCTTGGGGCGCCCATGACACTCGTCTCGGATAGGGGTGTTTGGTTCTTTTCTCGTAGCTATTTTCTTCGGCCCCGTAGGGGCCGGGGTGGAACGTTAATATCCCCCTTTTTTTTCGAGTGTATTATTAGCAGATGCTAGGTGAAGAAAAGATGGCATCTCGACAAAAAACACTAGTCCTAATTCTAGTCACTGTTTTTGTTGCCGGATCCGGGGAGGCATTGCATACTGGCGTTGGTGGAAATGCAAATGGACAGGGGGATGTGGCGCTTGCAGGGTGCACGTGCCACGCCGAGGAGCCCGACAATTCGGTAACAGTAATTCTTGATGGCATCCCTTTCCACTATTCCCCTCAAACCACTTATGAGATGAAGTTGCAACTTATTGGCGGGCCCCAGGCTGACCTAGAGTCCTATACTGCTGGGTTCTCCATGAGAGTTAGTAGTGGTTCACTGGAGCCTTCAGAAGGTTTCGAAGACCTAGTCCAGAACTGGGAAGATGACCGAGGGACACTTACTCACACCGATGCAGGTTCGAGGACTTCGGATAGGACATGGATGTTTAGGTGGGTTAGTCCGGCAGAAGGGTCTGGAACGATAGACATCATGGTTGCAGGTAATTCAGTAAATGGCGACATGGCGCCATCTAGCCTTGATAGATGGAATCGGCTCACGACTAGTTTTGATGAGGGCGAAGACAATGGAAGGACTAGGACGGTCTTCTCGGGCAATGGGGACATAACCCCCCCGGCCCCCATGGAGGATCATACTGATCTCCACCACATGGGGGCAAAACTCTTGGCTCATTGGTTGGGTCTTCTGGGATTCGGTGCTGTCATGCTGGTGATACTATTCTGCGGACTTTTCCTAAGGTATGGTTTCTCCCGGCATTATGAAGGAAGGAGCAATCTACTGAGGCTAAGAATAAAGCATCTAAGGAGAGGCGATCAACTATGAAGGACGACACAGTGATGAGGTTGCTTCGGCAAGTTAAGTCTGGTGAAGTTAGTGTCGAGGATGCCAGGGTAGCCCTTGAAGGCGCGACGCTGACCGAAGACTCATTCGCTGCAGCGGTCGATCATGGAGTCTTTAATGAAGTCAAACCCGGCACCATAGTTCGGGCCAGTCTGGCTCCATCGGGCGACTCTTGGCTAATCATACTAATCGGACTATGGGGGGTACTCTGGACTCTGTATTGGGCTGGAGCTCTGGCTTATGGTTTGTACAATCACTGGGACCAGCAGTTACTCTCATTCAATCTAGCAATGACTCTGCTTACTCTAATCATTATGGGAATTGTTTACCTAAAGTACGTACTACCTGATGTGGTAATCGTAAAGCATCGAAGGAACAAGTACATCACTGGCCATGATACAAATTCATGGAAGAAATACGAGGTCTGAATATGGCAAGGAAATTCAAATTACGACCGGTTGACTCGCAAAGCGAAGTTATCCACGAGAAGAGTAGGGCAATCGACAGGAGGGAATTCATGCGACTCTCATTCAATACGGCTGCTGGGCTAATTACCACGGCATCGCTGGGAAGTGTTGGTTTTGCCTCATTCCTAATGGGCCAGTCTGGAGGTGGTACTTCGGACACGTCTATCAAGTTCTATGTCCCGAAAGGTTCCGATGTTTGGTATGGTAATATGGATAAACAACCCATGACTATGCAGGCTTTCATTGACGAGTCTGCAAACTCTACAACGGGGATGGTCGGTGCTGCAGGGCTATGGTCTGGATTACCGATCATCGCAACCTACGTGCCTCACGAAGAAAACAAGAACAAACCATTGGAAGCCGACACCCCGCGATTCCAGTTTATGGATGGATACACATCTGGAGGGGCTTATGTCGGATCGGGTTTCGAGATCGAAGAAAAGGAAGAGTATGCGTCCCTTAATATTCATGATAACATGATTATCGTTTTTGCAAGGTGTCCCCATCTATGTTGCATCCCTGGTTGGCAACTAGTCAACAATGACTTCACGGCAGATAGTTGGTTGCCTGGAGGGACCGATACAAGTGGAAACAAATCATTCTGCATTTGCCACTCGAGCAGGTATGACCACACGGTAATAGAAAA
>NYST01000043.1 GCA_002683155.1 Methanobacteriota archaeon
GAAGGAGCAGCTTCCGTGCGCCTCCGGATCATACCAACCAGACCCATTCCAAACCAATTGCATCCTAGCTGACAGGGGCTTCATGGTCCCCCAGCCTGGCCAGACGTCTCAAATTGGGTGTGTTGCTGGTTACTACTCCAGCCTGAAGGGGCAATCTGCATGCACACCCGCATCTCGTGGATACTACGTCCCCGAGGTGGAGTCCACTTCCCAGACGCCTTGCCCTAGCGGACAATCGACGCTGGATGAGGCGTCCACTTTCTTCGACTTGTGCTTCTCCGACTTCGATGGAGATGGTATTCCAGACCAGTTCGACACCGATGCAGACAACGATGGCGTGCTGAATGGGGATGACTATGACTGGTTGGATCCCGAAGTATCAGCTGACTCTGATGGCGACAGGATCCCAGACAGCATAGACGTGGATGACGACAACGACGGAGTCAACGACACGGATGACCCATTCCCAATGAACCAAAACGAATGGGAAGACAAGGATGGGGATGGCATCGGTGACAACGAGGACGATGACGATGACGGGGATGGGCGGAGAGACATCTTCGACGTGTTCCCCAATGATGGGAACGAGTGGTCAGATGCCGACGGCGATGGCATTGGCGACAATTCGGATGCAGATGACGATAACGATGGGAGATGTGACGACACCACCTACTGGAGGCCGGATCTGGTTCCACCATCTAACAGAGGGCCTAGTCAAGACGGAGACAACATCCCAGACTGCTTCGCATCGGCCAAGGGAGATGCCTTCCCATTCGATGCAAACGAGACTGATGACACTGATGGCGATAGCATAGGGAACAACGTCGACACCGACTGTGATGGCGATGGATGGCTAAATCCCGTTCCTTGTACCATGAACAGCGATGGAGCAGAGGGCACCGATGCATTCCCCCTAGATGACTGGAGGTGGTCGGACTCTGACGGTGATGGCCATGCGGACCAGGGTCCGAACATGGATGTCTTCCCCGATGACCCTAATGAGTGGATGGACAGCGATAGGGACGGTGTCGGCAATAACAACGACGTGTGCCAACTTGTTCCCGGGGTAAGTCCCAGCACCGAGGGTTTCCTCGAGCTTCTTGCAATCCCCGGAAACGAACTTGGGTGCCCTTTACAGGCCCTTCTGGGGGACGAGATAGTCGTTGACGAATTGGACTCGGACGAGGATGTCTTCAGCGATTCGGGAGCAGCTGACTACGATGGAGATGGGATTTCGGACTTGCAAGACGATGATGACGACAATGATGGAATCCCCGACAGTGAGGACGGCGTCCTAGGAGACGGAAAGTGGGCAAGAGACCCCTTCAGGCCATTCACCTACGAGAACTGGTCGATCATATTAATCTCGGTTTCATTCATCGGGATAATGGGGTACAGGATCTTCGATGCGAAGAAGCGCGGCATCTCAACAATCCGCTCGAAGAGAATCAGGATCAAGTAATGGTGCAGGGGGCAGGATTTGAACCTGCGAAGCACTACGCACTGGGACCTAAACCCAGCCCCTTTGACCACTCGGGTACCCCTGCTATGTCCCGTGGGGATAATTACCCACCAAGAAGTCAACGCATAGAGGGCAAAGGCCCCCATAGGGTCATAACAGGGCCTATGCGCCCCGCAGATGGCAAAAATGGCACGAATAGGGGTTCTTGGGCTCGGCAACTGGGGCACCGCTCTAGCACTAGTGTGGTGCAAAGACGGGCACAACGTCCTAGGCTGGACAGTCGAACAAGATGTGTACGAGTCAATGATGACTGTTCACGAGAACAAGAAGTACCTGCCAGGACACGTGGTTCCAGAGTTGGATTGCACTATGGAAATCGCAGACATAGCCGAGAGTTGCGAGATACTAGTGCTAGCCCTCCCCAGTTCGGTAATTCTAGAGGTAGTTGACATGATTATTCCACATCTCAGGCCCTCTCACCTATTAGTGGATCTGGCAAAGGGACTAGCACCTGCAGACGAGGGGGGTTCCGGGATGATTTCGGATGCAATTGAGAGAAGACTGGTCGATGCTGGCTTGTCAAACCAGGTAGTGGTGATGACTGGTCCAACGATTGCGCCTGAGGTCGCACGAGGCGTGATCACGACCGCTCTGGTTGCCTGTCATGACATGAGTGTTGCAGAGAGGGTAGCAGAACGCCTCTCGACTGACTCCCTAATCCTAACTCCTGCCGAGGACCCAATCGGAGCTGAGCTCTGGGGGGCGTACAAGAACTGCGTCGCACTAGCTTGCGGACTCGTGGATGGCCTCAAGGAAACAATAGGCGGTGACAACCTCAAGGCGGCCCTGGTCCTCTCCGGATACAGCGAGGGAATCGATCTACTCGAGAAGATGGGGGCCGATCCGAAGACGGCTTTCGGCCCGGCTGGAATAGGGGACCTGTACGTGACGGCAACAAGCCCCCGAAGCAGGAACCGGACCCTTGGGGAGAAGCTGGGCTCGGGGAAGAGCCTGGACGAGTCCCTCGAAGAGATGCACATGGTTGCAGAGGGTGTCAGAGCGACCAGGATGTTCCTAAACAGGTCTGAGATTATTGGACACAAAACTCCCTTCCTGAGTACCTTGGGGGGCCTATTGGATGGCAGCATAGAGGTCGAGGACGCCGTCAGGAGAATGGTCGGCGCGTACGAAGTAAAGTAGGCTATGGGACTTCAAGAATAGTTGTCTGGCTTCTCTCAATCAGCGGAAAGCTAGCCTCTGAAAGAGATGTTAGGACATGGACCGTGCAAGCGCTCCCACAGACTGGGGCGAGGTAGTCCTCACCAGTGTCGGAAAGAATGAATCGGATTCCCTGGCCGGGTTTTACTATTGCATCAATAGCCTGGAACTCCATCATCATGGTGATCTCTTGACCGGGGATCACGGTCTGTGGCTCATACCCCCCCTGATGATATCTGACATCCATTGTAGCATGACCAATCCTAACCCCAGTCTCCATATTTTGCATCTCGACGAATATCTGCCCCCCGTCAAATGATGGTACTGCAGAAAGATGCAGTGTTACCAAACCAGAAATGTGCATCGGGAAGTCAGGGTTGATTTCCGGACAGTCGACAGTAACCGTCTGACCCCCTCCCACTACTGGGGCGCCCCCCCCTATCACCGGGAGGCCACCTGTAAACGCGCCATCGTTGCCACAGTCTCCGAGATCGACTAAGTAATCCTCCGAGTCACTAGGGGGCCAACTTTCCTCTACCCTCCATTCCCCGTCGCTTCTCTGAATCTGTGCAGTATGCTCTGGCTGCGGTCCTCTGCCCTGCAAATAATACTCGAACCACTCGAACAAGTCCTGAGCCCAGTCCCACCTCGTCATGTTTGGCAGGGCTTCTAGTCCGTAGCCGCTTTCGCTATCATCGTGCTTCTGCCACTGGTCCGGATAGTCATGGCCCCACTGTCCCAGGATGCCACGGACCTCGTAACCGGATTCAACGTAGTCTGAATACCAGTTGGTCTCGGGTGGCCCTCCGAATACCTGATGTGGGTCGACGTTCCAATCCTGCATTCCCTGGACCCAGTATATGCTACCGTTCCATTTCCCGAATGCCTTGTCGATATGGCTCCTCTCGTCGTAGTAGTTCTCCATGTACGGATCCATCTCCCCACCGACATATGTCACTGGTCCGGCGAAGAATCCCTCTGCAATATCTGGGCACACATTGTCAAAGTCATCCGAGTCGTAGTCGACTGTGCTTGAGAAGTAATTCATATGCATAACTTGGGATCTCGCTTCAGCACTTCCATTCTTGTACAACAGTGGATGTAGGGCAGTAGTCCCAGAGATTGGGACGATGGTCTTCAGGTACTGGCTCCCCATTGCAGCTGCCTCCCATTGTGTTGCTCCCTCGTACGACTTTCCATAGAGGCCGACATTTCCATTGCTCCAATCTTGTTCTCCGAGCCATTCCACTGCCGAGTGAATGCCGAGTCCCTCCCCTTCACCCCTGTAGTCAAAGCACCCGCTACTCTCTTCGGTTCCGAAAACTGCTACCTGTGCGAATGCGTAACCATGTGGGACAAAATTCTCGAATATGAACTCGCCACGTCCTGCTCCCACGATACTTGTCGGAGTGGACTCATCGCCCGGCGAACCATAGGAGAAATAGGGGGAAATCACGGCTATTACCGGAACCTTGGCGCCATCTGCAGTGTTGCTAGGCAACCAGTAAGAGAGATGTACCTCCGCAGAGCTGGGGCCGGTCTCCCAGACAGATGATGTGTCGACCTCAATCATCGCCTCTTGGACGTCCATTGCATAGTAAGGTCCGGTTTCTAGAACCCTGCTGAATGTTCCGCTGGTGTCCCACTCGAGATTGCCCCTTTCCCAGATGCTTGGGTAGGAGTTTTCTGCATTGTCATCGGAACCAATGCACCCTGAAAGAGCGCAACCCATGAGTAGCGTCACAACCGCGACGGAGGTGGCTCTCATGCTTCTACCAAAACATAGGAGGACAAATATGTGGCGATTCTACACTATTTCCTTCATTAATGCGAGTGTGGCTTCAATCCATTCCTCTGCATAATCATCGTAGTCGGTATCGCAATCGAGCCTTTCGTTTGTTCTTTTTCCGCCCTTCTCTTCCAGAATTGAGTCCCACTCCTTACCTGATTCGCAGAAGAATTCGAAAGCCGTATCCCCGAGAGCGAGGACTGCGAAGTTTACGCCCTCCATGCTGCCATCTTCTGATTCAGAGACTGCATCATACAGATCTTGAGCGTTCACTGGTTGCTCCCCTTCGCCCCAAGTACTGCAAATCACGATCAGTCTCTTGGTTCCAGAGATTTCTTCTGGAGAGATGTCTTCCATGTCCATGACTGTGGGATTCAGATCGAAACTCTTGGCCGAATGGGCTGCGTCATCGGCTAACTCTTCGGCGTTTCCCGTCTCAGTTCCGAAGATTAGGAGTAATTCTCTGTCGCCCATTGTCTCCACTATGTTATCCTAATTTTTCTCGTTTACAAACTTTGAAGGTTGTTGACGGGGGGCCGGTTACGGAAACCGAAAATGATGCTGGGGTGATGCTGCTGCCCCCCGCCAACGTATCCATATCTATTGGAGTGTCCCTATGTCTGTTGCAGTAATTCCGTAGTGATCCAGTGCTGGCTGGAGATAAGTCTCCACCTTAGCCTTGTAATCCACATCAGCGGCAGGAGTCACCGAGGAGATATCGTATACCTCGCTGTTGATCTTGTCAGCGTAGTAGTTCGCGTACCAACCGTATGCCTCACATGTAGCTTGGTCATCAGAATTGGTCTGATGGGAAACTGTGTTGTAGCAACCGGTATAGTTTGAATCACCATAGTTCTCTACCCAAGTGTATCCCTCACAAGGTGCTTGTGTGCTGTCTGCTGAGGTTGCGTGGGTCCCCATGTTGTAGCATATCGAAGTGTGAGGTCCTACAAACTGCTCGATTACCTTCCAGAAAGCCATTCCCTCTGCCTGGTGCGTATCTGCAGCTGCGGTGTCACCACCTGCCATGTCAGAGGACATCTTGCTAGCGTATCTAATGGCTGCCTGCGAGTAGATGATCACGAGGTTCTTCACTACGTCGTCCCTTGCATCTTCTGCGCCGGCAATTCTCTCGGCATCAGACTTAGTCGTGTCTTGAAGGGATGCTAGGCCGTCATTCATGGCCAGAAGTATTGCCTCATTCGCGTGAGCGAGTCCTGCAGAGTTGGCTGTTCCAAAGTTTCCGGCTCTCTTGTCCCCTGTTGCATGAGGTGAGCAGCTTTCGTACTCGTCAAGACCGTGGTAGAAGGCCCATCCCTCGTCCCATGCATGAGGTGCGCCGGAATCAACATCGAAGTTTCCATCGTTAGCCTTGGCGATTGCTGAATTTAGCTCGTGTACTGCATATGCCACCATAGCCCAGTTCTGAATGCCCTTCTCGATCGCCTGCTCCCTAACCGCGTCACTTTCACCAGAGAACATTCCGGTTCCATCTATCGCTGCCGATACAAAGTCATCAATAGGCGTGTCAGAATCAGCATAGTACATATCGTAGCCATGCTTCTTTCCTGTAGCACTAGCGAAGGACTCGAGGACCTTACTGGAATGTGAAGGAGCGGTGTAGTGCTCGTTCACCTTAGCCCAGTCATGGGCTTCTGCGGCGTCTTTGATGTCACAGACATCCTCGACTACCTTTCGGTGCTCGTCTACGCCTGAAGCATAGGTGTATCCGCCATCCTCTGCATCTAGAGAGTCGTCGTCGTCACCTGCGCATCCCGCTAGAGCAGCGGTCATCATCAGTATGGTCATCATTAAGCTCAGTAGTTTTCCATTCATTTTTAGGCCAACCTAAACTTTCGCAGTAGGTTTAACTTATAATTTTTAGGTAACCCTAAATCTCACATTTATGATCTTAATATTTCTAAAAAATGTAAGACTGAAAATGTCATTCAAATTCAAAATGACCAATGATTACCATTATTACCAGAACAATTGACATAATGATGTGGGGAAAAGAGGAGTTCTCCTGATGAACATCGGAACTCCTGATGAGGCCACAATTCCATCAGTAAGGAAGTATCTCAGAGAGTTCCTGCTGGATCCTGATGTTATCGACATCCCGCTAGTGCTTAGGCACATCCTAGTTCGAGGAATCATACTGAGATTCAGGCCACGCAAAATAGCCCCTAGGTATGCTAGTATTTGGATGGATGGCGATTCACCTCTGCGCGTATATACAAAGAGAATGGCAGAAAGTCTCCAAATCGAGATGGGAGAAGTTGAGTGTGAAGTTGGCATGAGGTATGGGAACCCAAGCATCAGATCGGCTTTGGAGATCCTAAGATCGAAGGGCGTTGATGAGTTGCTTCTTGCTCCGTTATTTCCACATCATGCTCAAGCCACCACGGAGTCTTCCATGAAGGAGGCGTTCAAACAACTTAGCAGAATGAAATGGAGCCCTGATCTTTTCGAGCTTGGTCACTTTGAAGATGACCCTGAATTCATTAACCCCCTAGTCAGGTCGATCAGGCCTCATCTATCGGAAGGTTCGCATCTTCTATTCTCATTTCACGGCCTCCCAGTTTCCCATGTTAAGAGGGCAGACGGAACAGGAAAGCATTGCCAGAAGGTAGACTCATGTTGCTTACAAAAATCTGAGGCCAATTCGATGTGCTATGCCCATCATTGCAACATGACTGCAAAGGCAGTGGTTAATGAGCTGGGCCTCTCTGAAGAAGAGTGGTCAATATCGTATCAAAGTAGGCTTGGACCTGCAAAATGGCTCGAACCATCGACTCTCTCTGTGGTGGAGAAATTGGCCAATAGGAAAGTTGGGGTTGTTGTTGTTTCTCCTGCCTTCCTTGCTGACGGCCTGGAGACTCTGGAAGAATTGGACATAGAGGTGCGTGATCACTTCAAAGATCATGGAGGTGGTTCTTTCAGCGTAGTGAAATGCCTGAATGACAATCCAGACTGGATTAAAGGGCTGAAAAATCTGATCGAGAGGGGTTTCTCGAAGTCTGGATACTCGGAATTCGCAGAATGAAAATAGTTCCTATCAAGGCGAGAACAACCGTTGCAATCTTAGCAACTTGGACATCATCGGGAATTGCAACTAGGACCGCGAACGAAACGAAAATCCACATTGTACCTAGAATAAGGGGCTTGCTCCTCTTCGGGATTCCATTTCCTTCCCTGTAGTTCTTTACATGGCTTCCAAACAGTTTGTTATTGATTATCCAATCATAGAATCTCTGACTCGAACGTGCGAAACAAGCTGCTGCTAGAATCATGAAAGGAGTGGTTGGCAATCCTGGAACTGGTATCCCAATCAAACCCAAAGACATTGAAATGAATCCGAGAGAAAACCAGAATGCGCGACTCAACTTAGATCGATCTGTGTCAGCCAAATGTATGTCTGTTTCATTCATGACCATTGGGCTGAAAATTATACTTAGTATGTTGTGATATGAAAGTCTTAGTTTTCAACTAGGAAATCGACCAGCAACTGATTTGGTAAATTGCCCATTAATGTTGATAGGGGTCCTAGATGGCTTTGAGAAGTGGCTCTAGAAACCCCGGTTGAGATCAACGAATTGGAAAGAATCTCGGAACCACATGCTCCCCTTGGTGATGACTCGTCTATTTTGTGTATTGAAATATCGTAGCAGCCAGTATATTCGCTACCCATTGTGGTGAAATTATCTAGGAACATCTCGTAATTTAGTGATAGTAACGAGTTTAGGACGGCTGTGCGTGAAACCATATCCAATACTGTTGGGTCATAAATCACTGATCGATATGGCAGAACCCCAATGGATGGGAGTGTGTCAAATTCTTCAGTATCTAAGCACCACGTCTCTTCACTAGGCTGTAAGTCGGCATCACAGAAGATTTCTACTTCGTCTCCGATTACAAATGCAATGTCACCATGCCCCTGAGAAATGCACCTAAGTTCACCATTGGGCCCATTTAACTCTGAGTCTTCCTCAGGGAATGAGTAATTTGAATCGAATACTGACTGAATTATCTCTATTATTGAGGAGTTCCCTATATCGGGAATATCGTCAGCCAACCCCTCTCTAATCAAGTGACCAATTGTCAGAAGTGTACTTGGGTCACTGTTGCTGGAAAAGCAAGGTGAAATTCCGTCTAAAGCCGTGAATGGGTCCGATGAGCCAGCTAACTCACTATCGGATTTGACAATTGCAGTTAACTGATGAAATGCCATCTCACGTTCATTCAATAATGATGCCAGAACTGACATTCCATCGTACTTCCATGCCTTCCAAGAAGCGACGCCATCGAGAATTGCGATATTGATGATTCCATTTGACAGGTTTTCAACAAGAGAGTTCGAATTTTCGAAGACAGAAATACTCGCATTAATCCCTATATCATCACTTATTGAATCGGCCAAGAATCCAAAAGAGATAGAGGTGGAGTTTGACAATGGGCCAATTACGCCAATAGTGATTTCTTCCACGCTCAGATTGACCTGTGCAGTATTACTTGGATCCTCAAAGTATGCTTGCATCCCAGGAATGTTGTAAATTAGTGAAGAGTATCCCTCTAAATGCTCTAAGGAGTTAGTGGGAGTGAATCCCGTAGTTCCAAAAACTGATTTTAGTGCCTGGTCCATATCGCTAATTCCACTTAGTCTGACCAATTCTTCGGATATCTGCTGCGAAATTTCAGAATCAAGATATTCCGGATTAAACATCAATGCGTTGCTAGGGGACCTACCGAATGTAGGAAGCACCGTGTAATCATCCTCAGGTAAGCACCACGAAGGTGTGTTCTGGCCGTCTTCAGAACAGTAATCATCCACCGTAGAGTCCTGAATAAATGCGACATCCCCCGTCCCATCGGAAAGGCACCTTAGTGCTCCTGAATACCCGTAGTACTTTGTGCCTGCTTCTGGAATTGGCGGATCATCATCAAGGAAGTCTTGAATTGTGAACAACAGTGACTCGATATCATTCGGGTCACCAGCGACATTAGCATACCCAAGGCCAAGTAGGAATCCCATTGGGAGAAGCATGCCCACAGAGTCGAACCAACCAGTGTGACAGGGTTTCTTTCCTTCAAAAAGTGAAAAGGGATCAGTCAATGGATCATTGTCGATATGATAAGTGGCGATGTCGCTATCCGATTTGACCCATGCATTGGAATTGTAGTAGGTTCTACCATAGTTCTCCTGATCAGCGAGAAGGACCTGGAGATCGTAATTCTTCCAACTCATCCAAGAAGAGGCAGCATCCATCATGGCAAGATCAACGTGTCCGAATCTGAGTGATTCGATCATCGCTTCTTCGGATTCAACTGGATAAGGAGTGATGTCTAAGATGGTGAAATCAGAGATTATCTGGGCCATGTACGCAGGATCATTTTGAGTCCCAAATGACTCTGGGTCGACTATGAAGGCTATGGATAATGGAATCTCTTGCTGAACTTCTTCGTCCTCTTCTGATATTTGCTGTCCAGGAACCGTTCCTCCAATAGTTTGCTCTTCCTGAACTGGTTCTTCTGGTTCGGTTACTTCGATGCCCGAATCGTTGGAGTTGGTTTGTAAGCAACCAGAAAACAATACGAGCAGAAGCATCAAACTGCAGAGTAGGGAGGTGGTTGTCTTCACCATCCTAGGCATAAATAATCCACTCAAACTGAGCATATAAATTTCCGTTACTTGTCTCCTCACTTACTATTCCAGAGCGAATTGCCCCGAATAGGGGCAGTCTTGAATTCCCCCCCTCCCCTGCCGAGTCTATGGCACTAGATGACCTGACAGATTTCGAGGCCAGACTTCTGAAGTGGATTTCTGCTTCGAACTTTGTTGAAGTTGCATGGTCAACGAAGAGGGCGGCGGAAGCATTCAACGTACAGGAGAAGGAAGTCTACGAGGCTTTGGCGGCTCTTACAGCCAAGGCCAAAGACCACATTCAGATTTTCTATGACGGTGGGGCAATCAGAATAGTCGCAGACTACTAGTTCTCGATCAAATGTGTGGTTTTCACATAATTCTTAGGAAATAATACTCCCTTCCAAGTGGGCTTGTTATTTTCTGACTCATCAGTGAAGAATGAACGAAGATAAATTGAGACTAGGTCAATCAGCATCACTACCATGAAGATGATGAAAAGATAGGCGCCAACCTTCTCATATTGGAGAAACTTCAGATAGAGATTGATGTAATATCCAATCCCACCAGCCCCAACTATTCCTATCACAGTCCCGGATCTTACATTGTATTCGAACATGAAAATCATCTGTGCAATAAGGTGATTTGCGGTTTCTGGTATTACCACCCATAGTGATACCTCTGCTTTGGTAAGCCCCATAGCATTGGCAGCCTCCAGTGGTGCGCTATTCATCCCCTCTATTGCCTCGTACTGCATCTTTCCAAGATATCCTACTGTATAGATGGTCATTGCCATTATTCCGGCTGTAGGTCCTAGTCCGACCAGAATGACGAAGATTATTGCCCAAATCAGACTTGGGAGGCTCCTGCATGCAGATACTAAAGCTCTGGAAGGGTATGTGATGTATTGTGGAAATAGATTTCTTGAGCTCAAGAGGCCCATTGGAAGTGAGAGAATCATGCCAAAGAATGTGGCAAGAATTGCAATCTTTATCGTTTCAATCATTCCAATCCAGGCTGTTGAACAGGTGAACTGTAGAAATCTGTTTGCCTCACATGGAGGGTAAGACTGTGGCTCTATTACGCTCCACCCGTTCCAATCCCAGACCGCTCCAGAGGTTAGCTTCAGTATAATCCAGAAACTGAATAGCAAGAAAGTTACAGAAATTAGCAACTCCCTAAGTTCTGAATCAATTTTTGCCAAAACTACACCTCCATGATTGAAGTATCTGTGATGAATGGATTTAGTCTCCCATCATCGATAACCAGAAGACGGTCAGAAATCTCCCTTGCCCTGGAGATGTCATGTTCTACGAGAATCATCGCGGCGTCATTTTCTCTTACATAGTTCAGAACAGATTTTACCACTCTTTCTGATGTCTCATCATCCAACTCACTTAGGAATTCATCAGCTAGAATTAGTCTTGGGCGTTGGGCTAGAGTCCTGGCTGTAGCCACCCTCCTCTGTTGGCCACCTGAAAGACGTTTGACCGGCTCGTTCTTCTTCTCTATCAATCCCAGGTCTTCTATCGCACTCGTTGCACGGGCCCTAGATGATGATCTGGGGTTTCCTGCTCTCGAACCTAGCATCACATTAGCCCAGACACTTGAGTGTCTAACTAGACCTAGTTTCTGTGGGATATACCCAATTGACCCTCGTTCTGGCCTATTCGGAATTGTGGCCCCGCAAACCTGAACATAACCGGATATTGGCCTAAGAAGGCCGGCAATTGTCTTCAAGAGTGAGGTTTTTCCAATTCCCGATGGCCCAGTAATCGCAAGAACTTCGCCCGGATTAACATGGAAATCTTCGATGTGGAGAAGCGTTTGACCTTGAAAGCCAACTTCCAGATTACTTAGCCTAACTGCCGCTGACACGGCCTTTCGAGTTTGATTCATCTTTTGACGTTTAGGTAACCCTAAATTTATCACTAGTTTTCATTTCGGACCAAATATGAGTTCAGCGATAGATCGAATTAGAGAGTTACTTCAGGGCAGAGCCATACCCGTTGCGGTTGTGGGATTGATGTTGTCATCTGCCGTTTTATGGGCATTATTCACTGTAAATTACGATGAGTGCGGTGATGATGATGAATGTATCAGAATTGCATACGAAGTGAAGGACACCTACCTTTTCTGGGAAGCAAACCCACAAGAAATGGCTGACAAGCTAAGTGAGTTAACTGGGGAGAAAGTGGTTGTATACCCCGTTGCTGATGAGATCGCTGCGATAGAAGCGGTTGCTAATGGCAATGCAGAAATCGCGATGGTCGATGGGGCATCCGGATGGTTGGGTTACCAGGTATACGACTTGGACGTAGTCGCGGTCGAGAAGAAGCCGGATGGAAGGGTCTACTACAACGCTGCAGCATGGGTGAAGGCTGACTCGGACATCGCAGAGGCTTACCTCGATAATGATCCTGAAACCGATCCATTCGCACTGATGGAGGGGAAGAAGTCGTGCCACACTGGTTGGCTGAAGAGCGCTGGCATGCTGATTCCCATGGGTTATCTAATTGGCAATGGATATGCTGAGGTCGTTGGCGATCCCGAGGAAATCGAATCCCTAAGGGCGACGGTTACGAACTTCTTCCACGAGGATTCAGAGATACCCGAAGGAGGGACCCAGTACTCTGGTTACAAAGGGGCATTGAAGTGCATGATGACTGGTCATGGAGATATTGCTCTAGTGAAGGATACGGCATACCGACTGTATTGCGATGAGAACGAAGATGATGTTCCTGACGGCCCTGACTGGTGCCTAGACAGGGATGAGATTGTGATGCTCCCCTCCTTTGGCCAAGCACCAAGCCACCCTGTAATGTATGACCCAGCAAGAATGGATGATGAGACGATGCTTCGGATTCAAGAAGCTCTATTGGCCCTTGACGATGATAGTGAGGGTCGGGAGATTCTGAGTGACGTCCTAAACACGGCTGGGATGGTTGCTAGTACGGCAGATGAGCATCTTGGAACCTACTCAGACGCAGTTTCAAATGTCCCAGGCATTCGCGCATACCTAGAGAAGTAGGGACTAGGGATGAGAAGTTGGGCAATTATCTCGCTGCTAGTTGTAACTTCTTCATTTACTGGATGCATGGGCGATGAAGATAGTTTCGTTTGGCCCGAACCCGAGAGTTGGGGTTGCTCCATGCAAGAAGGTTACAATTTGTCGTGCTACAAATACTTGGATGGTTTCTCCAGCCCAATATCTTCAATTAAGCACCCAGTATTAGATGAAATCTGGATTGTGGAGTTGTCTGGTAAAATTTCATCATGGGATGGAAGCGCGATAAATGTAATTGCTGATCTAGGATCTGAAATCAGTAGGTGCCACTTTGAGCAAGGGCTACTCGGAATGGCGTTTGATGAAGATTTCATTAATTCGAGGAAAATCCTCCTTTCATATGTCGAAATCGGAGATTGTGATGGGCCAAATGAATCTGATCTCATTCTGGCAACTGCCAATATTGGGGATAATGGGTTTCTGGACTTGTCATCAATAGAGGTCCTAATGGAAATCGAGCAACCACATAGGAACCACAATGGTGGCCATTTGCTGAACATAGGTGGTGATCAATTCCTCTGGGGCATAGGAGATGGCGGTGGCAGTTCAGATCCGGAGGAGAACGGTCAGAACAATCAGAATCGGCTGGGTTCGATTCTCTTGTTCTCATTCATTAATGGCACCATAAGCCCAGTAATTGATGATCCAATTGGTGATCCGTATGTTCTTCATCATGGGTTACGAAATCCCTGGAGATTTGATGTTGATGATCAGAATAGGCTCTGGATAGCAGATGTTGGTCAGAACTGCTGGGAAGAAGTGAATCTGGTTCCCATCAGAGAAAGCGCTAATTTTGGCTGGTCGGAAAGAGAAGGAATGCACAGATTCCACGATAACGGATATACGAATGAAGATGGGACATGCAATCTTGATGAGGACGAGTCGCCAGTACCCGAAGAAATGACAGATCCAGTTGGAGTTTACCCCCATGAGGGGGGGAATTGCTCAATCACGGGTGGTTTCTGGATGGATTGGGGGCCTGATGACATTGCAGGGGGATATCTCTACGGAGACTTCTGCAGTGGGTCAATGTGGGTGATATCGGAGGAAAACGATTCATGGAACGAGGTGTATATTGGCTCCAGCGGGGGCATGATTGTTGGATTTGGAGAGGGCCTTGGAGGGGAGTTGCTTGTATTCCACTGGACTGGAGAGATAGTTAATATTGGATGATTAGTTTCCGAAAGATGGCAACTATGATGTCCTATGGTTTTCGGAAGACAATGGTGAATGGGGTGCGGATGGCGAGGTTTGGGACAATTCTCGCTACAATCATCATGGTAATTTCGACATTCCATTTTCCACCATATGAGCTCCATCAGGAAGAAGCAAAGATGGAGCAGTTTGGTGGCGGTGGTTCGCTAGAAGAGCAATGTGGTTCTATTACATTCGAGGACATATTCATCTACAATCAGGCAATTTTCGAAGTTCGGGTAAATGACGACTGGAAATCTGCCGAAGTGGATGCTAGAGCATGGATAAACTGGTCACTGGCCGATGACATTAGGGAGGACCTAGATTCCTTCCTAGAAGGCATTGTTCCCTCGGGAGGGGATGGTTGGCTATCTTCTGATGAAATAGACGCGATGGTCTCCATTGCTGCTGATTGTCTTGAGTATAGCATCACGAGGATAGGGATCAGAGATGGCGCGCCGCATAGAGGAGGGCAGGGGGTTAGTTGGATGAACACCACATGGGAGAACGATCAGACCAACATCGGCCATTTCAATGGAGTGCCCACGAGACATTCACAATCGAGGGACTGCCAGGGCTTTAGCCAAGATGGCTGTTTCGAAGTCCCTGTAATTCCGGCCATTGAGAGGGATTGTGACATTGATATCGATGAGTCAATGGGAGTGGATGAGTGTAGAATCGAGCTCTGGCTGAACGCTACGATGGTGATTGACGGGGTTACGGATCCCAATGACTTCACCATCGCATTCAATTCCTCGAACATGAGCAATGCTAGGTTGGACTTCACATTCCCCGCGATGCCAGGACTGAGGATGGACATGTGGGAGGAGTGCGAAGGGAGGTTCGTAGGTCCTGATGGAGATAACCCGGGAAATGGCCAGTTGGGTTTCGGACCTGTAAGGGGTAGTTGCATTGGAGATGGGACTTCGAGTTATGAGTTGCAAACCAACGACGATGGGAGTCTGACATATTCATTGGACTCGAACTTCTCAAGGGAGAATTGGCCATTGGGAGAGGATGTCTTCGCGGACTTCACAACCTCATCTATCCCCATAGACGAGGCCCCAACTTGGACATCGCAAGCACCTGAAAATGGAAGTTGGATTCCAGTTGCCGAGGAAGGGGCGAACAAGTTGTCATCTTGGGAAGGTTATGATGGAATTGCATCGTGGTTCGATGACGAGTCGGGAGTTGCCAACCTGGATGTTGTATGCTATTCAGACGGCAGCGAGGTTACGCAGAGCATCGATCGATCATTGTGGGTCATTGTGGAGGGGGTAATTGATGTGACATGCGAAGCGAAAGATGCTACTGGCCATACCAGTGGAAACCGCACATGGCACGTCGGAGTACCTTTTTCGGTTTCGACTTCCGAGCTAATCCTGCAAGAACAGCATCCTCTGAATATCTCGTACTTGGATTGGGGGGATGCTAACCGTTCAGATGTTTTGGTGTGCTTGGAGCTTTTTCCCCAAGGAGGTCAACCAACTCGTGAATCGGTTGATCTTGGTGGTAGGTGTCACACAGTCGTGAGAAGTAGTCCTTGGTTGGGGGGTTCACCGCATGAGACTGTGAATCTATCTACATGGGGGATATTTCCCGGTCAAGTGAATTTGTGGATCAAAGTAAGTACTGGAGGTTTTTACGTTCCCGACGCCATGGGACAATTCGAACATATCATTGATCTAGGGATTGTGAAGGAAAGTGCACCACCTGCAATGACCGTTGGGTTGGGGGAATTTGATGGCGAAATGTGGAGGATTGGGGGGCAATACAGTGATCCAGATGGCGAGCCTGTAACTTTCTCGATTGAGGTTGACGGACAGGATATTGGTCAAATCGTGGTTTCCGGCAATAGCTGGGAGAGCGAATGGATCGATCTGAGTGAGTTTACATTGGGAGTGATCGATGTTGATATCACGGGTTGTGATCAGTCGGGCAAGTGTACAACATCTAGCATGACACTGGATATTACGTTGGTGATGGAAGAGCTAGTAGTGCCAGATGAGACTGATGATTCTGATGGGGCCGATGGCAGTGTTCTACCCTCTGCTGGGATACCCTCTGTAGCAATAGCAGTATCAGTGGCGATACTTTTCAGAAGGAGGGAGGAATTGGTATGAGTTTCTCTGGGAGAGTTGATAGAGAGTCACACCTAGGAGGACTTCTTGTTGATTTCGAAGGCAAGCCCCCAAGACTAGGTGCAAGGATTAGGATCTCGGGAGGGAAGATTCTCGGGAGAGTTGATTCAGTAATTGGCCCAGTTAGTTCTGCTCTGATCCACGTTCATCCGTTGTATGATGGCATAGATGCCAGAGCATCTGTGGGATCCCCAGTAGAGATCGCACCTAGGGAGAGGGCTCGTCAGAGCCGACCCAGGGAGAGTCATTCTGGTGGAAACTTCCGCGAGGGAGGGGGTCGAGGA
>NYST01000044.1 GCA_002683155.1 Methanobacteriota archaeon
CCGTTCATCGAAGAGAAGTTGAATGCGCTCGGTATTACCACGTATCGTCAACTGGCCAATATGACGGCCAAACTTGAGACACAAGTCAACGAAGCCATCGAGTTCTTCCCAGGTCGCGTCAAGCGAGATCAATGGGTTGCACAGGCCAAGATTTTGCTTGGAATGGACGCAAAACTCGATGAGAAGGCCTTGAAGAAAGCCGAAGAACTTGAGCGAGTTGCCCAGAAGGCAGAAGGCATTGATTTTGGCATTCTTGGTGTTGCAAGTGCTTCTGAAGCCGACGATTTGCAAGAAATCAAGGGTATTGGACCATTCATTGCTGAGAAATTGAATGCTCTTGGGATCTACAAGTTCAGTCAATTAGCTAACATGACCTCTGAAATTGAAGAGGAAGTCAACGTTGCAATCGAGTTCTTCCCCGGCCGAGTTAAGCGAGACGAATGGGCAAAACAAGCCCGTAAATTTGCTAAAAATCGTTGATTTGAGGTAACAACCTCAATAACATAAAATCAGCCCCTTTGGGGCTGTGTACGGCGCCATTCGTGGTAAACAGGCCCGGGCCATCTGCCTCGCCGTCCTCATGGTAACACTTGCACAAACAGCGTATTCCAGTGGTTTGACTGGTTGGGAATACCCCGAACCCCTCAGCAATCAAGACGATTCAATGGGTTCTATTGCTTGCAATACTGCAACGCTTGGAACCAATGATCCAATCCATGTTGATCGAATCAATGGTAGCGATGTCTGGGCTGGCACAGCAGCTTGCCCAAAGGCCAGCATTGCTTCAGCAGTAGGCAATGCTAGCGCTGGTGACGAAATCATCGTTCATGCCGGCATATATCACGAAAATATCACCATCGACAACAAGGACAACTTGCTCCTTCGAGCGGCCTCCGGGGAACGTGTAGTTATGGATGGAACAAGGAGTATCTCAGATGATTTTGATTTGAGTTGGAATTCAGTTGATGGCGACGGAATTCAAGAGGTTACTCTCCCTCAATCCGGATGGCAACTCTTCCACAATTGGACTGAACAAGTTCCAGCCCGTTGGCCAAATGCAGCCTTTTCCAATGACAGCGTATTCAATCGCACCTACTGGGCTGAAGGCACTCTGACCAATTCGAATAACGCATACACACTAGGATGGTTACAGGACGCTGGGCCAGAATCCGGTATCCATGATGGACTAAACGAGACAATCAATGCAACCGGCCTTGATCCAGTGGGAGCAATTGCCATTTTGAACGTGGGTTCATTCAGGTCATTCAGTCGAGAGATTACATCTTGGAATCCTAGTAATGGCACCTTTGGATACGATGGGACAGGGATGTCCTGGAAGACAAAGCACCACGCATACTTCCTCGAAGGAAAACGAGAACTCATCGATGTGGATGGTGAATGGTGGCTAAACAGCACAAACAATCGTCTTCACTACCGCCCACCTTCTGGTCAGGATGCGAATGATCTTGATCTTCGAGTAAAGGTCCAGCCCTTTGCAATCACAGTTCAAAATTCGGATGGAGTGTCGATCGAAGGCATCGACTTCTTTGGCACCACCATCAAAGTAGACCAATGCGATGAATGCACATTCGCAAATTCTACACTCGAATATCCAAGTACGTCCCGACGCAGCCAAGGTATCGCCGGTGAATCTGCAGATGAGCGATTCGTGACATACTTCTACCGGTGTACAAATACTCTAGTTGATGCAATTTCAATTACGAATACAGATGGTGCAGCGATTGAATTCCATGGTGCTGCCGGGCAGTCAAATGGTAACATTGTGAACAATTCATACTTCCATGCCATCGATTGGTCTGCATCCGATCAGAAAGGGTTGATGACCACAATTTACGAGGGTGGCCGCGATATGACCTTCTCAAATAACACGGTTCATCTTACAGGTGCATCTTCTGTACTTTCCATCGGCGATTCACCGACTGTAATCTACAACGAGGTATGGGATGTTGGGCATCTCCAAACCGATGGGGCGGTTGTACAATTGATGCAGGGTGAGGTTGAAGGCTCAGAGATTGCTTACAACTGGATTCACGACATAGGGAAGTACGGAATCAGATTCGATGCACCAATGGGCCAATCCTCAACAGGGAATAATGGCTCGATCCATCATAACGTACTCTGGAATGTTAGTGGAGGAATTATGGCGAAGGGTGATTATCACGATATTTCGAATAATACAGTTTTCGGAGAAAGGGTGGATGGGAAGAATAACATCATCATTCTTCACGAACAAAATACCGGAAATGAAAATTCTACAACTTGGAATAATGCAGTAGATGCAATTGCTGCACATCGTTCAAACACAATTTGGGATTATCCTTTGGAAGACAATACACATGGGATGAATTGGAATGGATATATCCATCAATACGCGAATTCATTATCCGTCTTTGATACGCATACATGTGCAATTTTAGAGAATAAATCATTGGCATGTTGGGGGAATAATGGAAATGGCCAGTTAGGGTTAGGAAATACCACCAGTCAATCAACCCCTCAATATGTCGACGTTGGAACGGGTAGGACAATCAAGTCTATTGCTAGCAGTGGTTCCAATAGTGCTCATACATGTGCAATTTTAGACAATGGTTCAGTGATGTGTTGGGGGAATAATGCAAATGGCCAGTTAGGGTTAGGAAATACTTCCACACAAGAATCATCTCCCCAATATGTTGACATTGGAGCTGGACGAACCGCCATCCAATTAACAATAGGCAATACCCATACTTGTGCATTACTCGATAACAAATCTGTAAGTTGTTGGGGAAGCAACGCATTTCGTCAATTAGGTATTGATTCTTCAATATCGTATAGTTCAATACCAATGCACGTTAACATAACTGCGATTGAAATCCACTCAGCACATTTGCATACTTGTGCCAAATTAGACAACGGTTCAGTGATGTGTTGGGGGTACAATAATTATGGACAAATGGGCCTTGGCAATAATACAAACACCATCGATCCACCAATCCTCATCCCCATTGATTCAAATCGTGAAGTAACATCGATAGGAATTGGCAAGCATCATAGTTGCTTTACCTATGATAATGGTTCACTGGTATGTAGTGGAAGGAATAACGTTGGTCAACTTGGGTTAGGATATAACACTCCACATATCAATCAGTTAAGTTACGTCCCCCAACTAAACCAATCAATACAATCAGCATTAGGATCATACCAATCCTGTGTTTTGTTGATTAATGGCTCTGCACAATGCTCGGGCGCAAACACTTGGGGTCAACTCGGTGATGGAACTACAACCCCGAAATCCTCCCTTGCATCGACGCTCCTTCCAAGCGGAAGAAGGGCAGTATTTGTGTCAATGGGACATGGGCATACTTGTGCACGTCTAGACAATCAATCTACAGCATGTTGGGGAAATAACCACCATGGTCAACTCGGATTAGGAAATAATACCGATCAATCAACACCCGCAATCACTCTTCTTGGAAATCTCGCAACAATCACTGTCAAAGATATGCTAGTCGATCCCGATAACGATGATTTCCGCCCTACCTGGGGTTCTCATTTACATCGATTAGATGCTGGAGCTTACGATGCAGATGATAGCAATCCTTGGACTGCTGGAATTGAATGGACCTATTCACGGTCTTCAAATTACACAACAGGCTGCATGCACGCTCATGCTCAAAATTACAACAGTGCCGCTGTTTTTTCTGACGGGTCATGTATTCTTCCCACCCTTTCATCATCACCAGCCAATATCTCACTTGAGGCTGGCTTAACGATGACGCCGCACACGTTGACGTACGAGACACCGTTCCTTGCTGACGATAAGCAAACAGCGGCTTCCTCGGGCGATGTTGGAACGGGCTCGAACATCGCTTTGGACTCCAACGGTGGCGTCCACACCTGTCATCAGACAGCCTCAGACGAACTTCAATACACCACCAACGCTTCAGGAAGCTGGGAGTCTGCCGTCATTGACACAGGTGATGCGTTCAACCATTGTTTCATCATTCTCGACAGCGTTGATGACATCCATATCATCTACCACGATAATTCTAACAATAACCTGATGTACGCTACGAAAACCCTCTCAGATGGGATTGATGCCACCAACTGGGTCATCAACACAACCGACAACAACGGCGATACTGGAGACTTTGGGTCCATGGCGGTTGACGCAGATAATCGGTTGCACGTTTCTTATTACTCCGCTTACTGTTCTTGTCCGAAATACGCAACAAAAGATAACGGGAGTTCGTTCTGGTCAAGAGAACTTGTTGAAGACACTTCCAACAATATTGGAAAATTCACAAGCATTGCCTTGGATTCAAACGAAAAACCTCACATCACCTACCGAGATGTTACCAACACGAACCTGAGGTATGCTCACAAGATGGGCTCGTCTTGGGTGATCACCACCATTGATTCAACCTCGCTCACTGGGTCGGGTACCTCATTGGCCATTGATTCAAATGACCATCTTCATGTAGCCTACAAAACCAACACTACTGAAATGGCCTACATGACTAATCGTACTGGTTCATGGGTGAAGACCACGCTCGATGCCAACACTTCTGGAGGTTGGGGCGTGAATTTCGTTGACATCATGCTCGATAAAGGCGATGACCAGCACGTTGTTTACACCGACATCGTGAACAAGAAAATCCACTACATGTCCAACACCCGAGGTGTTTGGGAGAGAATCCTCGTTGCTGGAGATTCCATCAGTTGGCTCTCCTCAGCAACGATGGATCAAAACGGTGGCATCCATGTTTCGTACCGTATCGAAGGTTCGTTTGATGACCTAGGTTATGCGGCAGTTCGAAGTTTCACTCATCGTCAACAATATGAAATCGAGCCTGCTCTGCCTACAGGGCTTTCACTGGGCGATGAAAATGGAACCATTTATGGAACACCTTCAGTACGTCAAGATTCGAAACAGTATACTGTTTGGGCCAACACCACATACACTTCAGCCATAGCAACATTCTCAATGAGTATTGATTGGCAATTAACGTCTAGCGTTGATGAAATCGTTGGCATATTGAACCAGGCAATCGAACCAATCACCTTCACTGAATCATTGAGTAATTTCGATTTTGGAACTTGGTCAACTGGGGTTTCCAATGGGACAACCACATTTTCTCAAAGTTGGCGCAAGCCAGCGGGGGCTAGTACTGATGCAAATTATGACTTCCAAGATTTTGCAATTGCTGAGAATGGTGATCAAGCAATTGTATTCACTCAGAATCATAGTGGCGGAAGTACACCTCATAGTTTGGCTCTAATGTACAAACCATTCAATGGCTCTTGGTCTTCGAGTATTATTGATAATTCTACGAATACTGGATTCAAACCATCAATAGCAATCGATCGTACTGGAGCACTCCATATCGCTTACATCGATAATGCGAATGATACAATTCGCTATACTACCAATGTGTCTGGCTCATGGGTGTTCTCAACGTTGGGCGATGCAGAATGGACTGATTCTCATAGTCGTAAAACAGATATCGCCATTGATCCGATTACTGATGCAGTATACATTGTTCACACCATGAAAGATGTAGGTGATTCTGGAAGTGCTCTAGAAGGTGCGCGTTTCCATACCAATGAAGGCGGTTCATGGGTGAATGAAACCATTACACATCGAGGATTAAAATCAGGATATGACTCACAAATCGCTCTAGATTCAGATGGCAATATCCATGTTGCATATTACTTGGATCAAGGAAGCGATTTGAAAATCGCGAGCAGAATCAATGGTGTCTGGCAGAATGAAACTATAGCTGGAAGCACCGCATCGTCAGGTAGCAATTTCAATGCTGGAAATACTCCAGCGATTGCTATTGATTCTCAAGATGTGATTCATATCATCAGTATGGCCAATTATGGGTCAAGTAACAAGCGCTTAGCCCTATATTCTGGAACAATTGGCTCCTGGACAGCGACAACTTTTGGCACAACATCTCTTTATCGCCATTCCTACAACCCTTCAATCGCTGTGGATTCAAATGATGCAATTCATATCGCCTATCATTACGGTACAACATCCAAGCATTTGCATTACATATCGAACATGTCAGGGTCTTGGAGTCTGGAAACTCTAGACAGTAGTCTAGCTGGATGGGGTGCTCGAGTATCTATCGATAATAATGATGATATTCACATTGCGCATAGTGATTTGATTGGTTCAGGAACAGTTGCGCACTACCTTGAGATGACGAAGAGAACAGGTTCAGGGGAAGGTTTGACCGCCCATCCTATCTTCGATATTAGCCCCCCACTTCCTGATGGATTATCGATGAATTGGCGAAATGGTACGATTACTGGAACCCCCACAGAAGTCCAAGATAGCACAACATACACAGTATGGGCAAATCTATCCGAAAGGTCAGCATCAACATCGATTTCTATCGGTGTAAATTGGAGTTTGCGGCCGAGTGTTTCAGGGGTCTCGGCAACCCTCAATACAGCAATTACTCCAATCACATTCGAGTGGAACACAACCATATGGGAATCAAGGGTAACGAATGGGAGCGATCACCCAAGTTCTGCAATTAATTCTAATGATGCAGGAAAAGCAACAGACGTTGCAGCAGATTCGAATGGTAAAACGCACGTAGTTTCTTTCGATGACAATAATGATGACTTGAGATACACCACCAATGTAGGAGGAACTTGGACCTCTTCACTGATTCATCAATCAGGAAATACGGGGCGACATCCATCGATTGTCATCGATTCCAATGATATGATCCATGTAGTGTTTGTCCGACAAACAGGTACCAGTTTGATGTACATGAACAAGTCAGTTTCTGCAACTTCATGGTCTTCGGCAACGACAATTAGTAGTGATGCTTGGAATAAAGCAACTGGGCTTGCACTAGATGAAGACGACAATTTGTATGTATCTTGGGCGAGAAATGATGCGAATTACAAGCGACAATGTTTCGTTAAAACCAAACCTGTGTCCTCTTCTACATGGAGTGACCTACCTGGTTTGTATACCCATTATCAATCCGAAAACCATCGGGTAAGATCAGCTTGCGATGTTGCTGTTGATAGCAATAAGAAAGTCCACATTGTTGCTCATGATGCCTCTTCAAGTAGCAATAGTGGAGACCTTCGATATACAACAAATGTAAGCGGTTCATGGGTTAGTTCTGATGTTCGAGGATTTTCCTCTTCAAGTGTAGATACAGGCAGACTCGTGCAAATTGCAATTGATTCCAATGATAAGATACATCTGTCATACGTACAGGATTCGGGGACTGCACATGTATATCACGATACCAATTCAGGAGGCAGCTGGTCCCAAACCCAAGTCCTTTGGGGAGCAGACCATCCAGCAATTGCTATCGATTCCAATGATGATGTGTATATTGTTCTAGGTAGTAGTGGAAATCTTGCAGGATACCGGCGTGCTGCTAGTTCCACAGGTTCTTTTTCTTATTCAACCGGCACAAGTTGTTCAGGAGGTTGTGATGAATACATCTCGGTTGTTGCCGATAACAATGACGATTTCCATATCTCCTATGCACGACATCTGAATAATAATCGATTAGGCGTATCGTATGAACAGGGCACTGGAAAAGGAGTGAAGAATGATCCAGGTTCTTGGCGCCCTGTAATTTCGTCAATCTCTTCCTGTGAGGTTACTCCATCCTTGCCACAAGGACTCTCGGTCACTAATTCGCGTTGTACACTCTCTGGAACACCTTCTGTAGAATCCAGTAACCAAACGTACACAGTTTGGGCAAATACTAGTTCTGGCGATTCGTACTCTACCCAAGTTTGGCTTCGAGTTGCGCATTCTCCTCCAAACATCTCTTACAATTCTAACAACTTCATTTTGACAAATAACACGACAATGTCCCCAAATGCAATACCAACAAATTCTGGTGGCCCAATTCCCGAAAGAATCATCGATATAGGTTCTGTAGACAATTTCTCATCAATTGCGTTGGACTCAAACGGATACAAGCATATTTCGTACAGAGATAGTACAAACCAAACGCTACTGTATGCAACAGATAAGAGTGGCTCATGGGTTACCGCTACTGTAGATTCTGAATATGGTAGTGGATCTCAATCATCAATTGCTTTGGATTCCAATGATAATGTCCACATAGTTCACTATGAATCTGATGCCCATAAACTTCGATATACGACTAATAGCTCAGGTTCTTGGGTATCCACTACATTAGATTCTGGATATGTAGGGTGGTCTCCGTCGATTGCGATTGATTCAGATGACAATATCCATCTTTCATATCTGCGAATCGATTCAACTTACCGCGTAAAATATGCTACCAATTCTAGTGGTTCTTGGGTTTTCACAACCGTATCTCCACATACTGGTAGTCATGCTCAAGGCCCGTATGGTTTCTATACCACTACTGGAATTTCTTTAGATTCTAATGACAATCCGCATATCTCGTACACTTGTTCGGGCACAGGTGGATTCAACCCTGATTTATGCTACACAACGAATGTAAGCGGTTCCTGGAATTACCAAACTCTAGATTCTTCTGGAAATACTGGTATTGATAATTCGATTTCAATTGATTCTGAAAATAACCTCCATATTTCATACTATGATGTAACAAATGAGAATCTAAGATATGCCACGAATAAGAGTGGCTCTTGGATCTATTCTACCATCGATCAAACAGGGGACGTAGGACACGACACATCCATTGGGATCGACTCTGATGACAACGTACACATCTCATATTACGACAAGACAAACAGAAATCTGAAGTATGCCACAAATTCAACAGGGGCATGGGTAAACTCAACCATTGATTCTAATTTTGATGTAGGAACTGGATCATCAATTTTCATAGGATCAAACGATAGAGTACATATTTCGTACCAAGAAAGTGTTAGTAGCACAGATGGAAATTTGAGATATGTAATTGTGGACAATAACAATTCCATTTACGGTTGGTCAATCAACTCAACACTTCCAGAAGGTCTTCATTTCAATGAAAACACAGGAGTCATCTCAGGTACTCCAACTCAATTGATGAGTACGACACAGTATACAATACAGGCACGGAATTCAGGAGGCGTATCCACTGCAACCATCAGCCTCAGTGTCATTGATGATGCTCCAGTAATATCCTACAACACGCTTGTTTTGACCAAAGGGATAGCCATGACCCCTGAACCCCCAACCTCTACCGGAGGTGCAGTAGTATCTTGGTCGGTGTGGGGATCTGCACTTCCTGTAGGTATGTCTCTTGACCCTTCAACAGGTGTGATAAGCGGCACTCCGACAACAAATGGACTTCAAGCCCAATTCGGCATTATAGGGTTTTACGCAATTAATGCAACCAATAGTGGGGGCACCACCACCTTCTATATCGGAATTACTGTAAATGATCAGGCGCCTGGACCGTTCGAATACATCCCTGAGAACAACACCATCACCAACAACTCACTGGTTCACCTCGCTCCATATTTCATCGATGCCACATCAGGCAATGGTTCAACCTGGCAGGTTGCTACGCTGAGCTCTCCAGGTGTGAATTTCGAACTGGTCGTGAATGACATCATTTACTTCGATGCCAACCAAAACAAGCGTCTTTACGCATTCAATCCGCTAAATAATACAGCTTGGCAGGTCAACAGTTCACTTACGGCAGTCGGTGAGTACATGGCGTATGCAATTGACGATGTACTCTACTTTTCCGCATTCGGAGCAGGTCTAGGGAACGAATTTTGGGCATACAACACCACGAACGATACGGTATGGCAAGTGGCCGACATCAACGCAGGATCTAGTTCCAGTAAACCCGGCCACTGGTTGGATGAGCAGAGTGGTGAGTTGATCTTCTTCCGAGCAGAAACAAGTTCTTGCTCCTGTTGGAGATTGCATGTCTTCAATGCCAGCAACCAAACCGTCTGGGAAGTTACACATTCCTTCTCCGCTCATTTCGGATACTCAGGGAGCTCAAAACTTCTGAGCAAAGCCATTGGTGACACGGTATATTTTGCTGCCAAGGATGCCTCTTCATCGCATTATGAACCGTTTGCGTACACCGTTTCCAACAACACGGTTTGGATGATTGCTGACATCTACTCTGGATCAGCATCCTACGGAACAGAAGCAGGACATAATCTGGCAGGCGTCGTGAACGACATCCTCCTGTTTGATGCCTGGGATGGCAGTGGATCCCGAACACTCTGGGCTCATGACCCGTCCAACGGCACCACATGGGAAATATCTTCTTCAGACTCAACTCGAAGTGACGGATTTATTTCGGCAAATAGTTGTGGTCATGATGGCAATAACAGATTGCGTGTCTTCGTGTATGGAGATACTGGTTATTTCTGCGCTAGTGGTTCAGGCGACGGCGATGAACTCTGGGCATACAACACCTCAAACACCACGGCGTGGCTAGTTGCTGACATTAATCCGAATGGAAACAGCGATCCTGGACGATACATGTTCGAGAGGATTGGCGACACGCTGTATTTCTCCGCAACAAGCACCCAAGGTTCTGGACTCTGGGCGCACGACACATCAAATTCTTCCACATGGCTTGTTGCATCATTGATAGAACCAGGTCGCTGGTCGTCCTTGGTGGTTGGAGACACCGTCTATTTCAGTGTTAAACAAGGATTTCAGGATATCGAGCCATGGGCGTATGACACCTCAAACCAATCCACTTACCTTCTGAAGGACATCAATTCCGGCTCGAGCCCCAGTTGGCCAGGCCTGAACCTCGATTTCACCCTTGTTGGTGACGTCATCTATTTCGACGCCAACGATGGTACCAGCGTTAGTCTATGGGGGCATCGACCTTCAGTCCTCAATTATCAAACAAATACGGGTGGGGCTGTTACTTCATGGGCAATCAACGCCAGCCTACCAAGCGGTCTCTCCTTTGGTACGAACAACGGCACTGTCTACGGTACACCAACAGAACTGTGGACACAAACCTCCTACTTGGTCTGGGCAAACAACAGCGGTGGTTCTTCAGTCGGTTATCTCAACATCACTGTTGTAGATGAAGTTCCAACTCTTTCCTACTCGCCAAGCACTCTTGAATTCACAAATAATACTGCTCATGTAGCAGTTCCATTGGATGCCACACTTACTGGTTCAGGTACGATTATTTCTTGGGCAATCAATGGGACTCTGCCTAATGGCATTAATTTTGGAACATCAAATGGGACAATATGGGGGACCCCCACTGAACTTTGGAACTCTACGATTTACACAGTATGGGCAAACAACAGTGGTGGTTCAACATCAACTACAATCACGATAAGTGTCGTAGATCAGATACCAACCAGCTTAACCATAAGTCCTGAAAATACAACAGCAACGAACAATACTGTAATCACAACGATTGCCATCACTACCGTGGGCTCAGGCGACATTGTAACATGGGAGTTGGAGGGTACGTTGCCATCTGGACTCACATGGACTTCTGCGAATCAGACCATTTGGGGTACTCCAACTGAATTGATGACCACGACTCAATACACGGTCTGGGCGAACAATACCGGTGGATCAGTATCTGCAACATTGA
>NYST01000045.1 GCA_002683155.1 Methanobacteriota archaeon
ACGACCTTCAGCTCGATTGCAATCGAAGTCGGCAACGCATCCACTGCCACCGTGGTCCTCGCAGGAAGTGTTTCCGAGAAGTACTCGGCATACACTTCGTTGTAACCGCTGAAGTCACGCTCCATGTCAACCAGGAAGACTAGGACATCTATCACGCTCTCCAGTCCCGATCCGTACTCCTCTAGGATGACTCGGATGTTGTTTATCACCGCGTGAGTCTGTGCCTTGATGTCGTAATCCATGGGGTTCCCGTACTCGTCCTTGATCGGTCCGCCTGGGATTTCGTTTGTTTCAGGCTGACACGGCCCCATTCCGCTGACGAAAATCAAGTCTCCAACTCTTTGCAGATGTGGATATGCGCCTACTGCAGAAGGACCTCCCTCCGCGATGAAGGGACCGTCCTCGCTGGTTAGTTTTCCTGCTGCCTTGCTGCCAACTACAGCGCCCACTACTCCTCCAACTGGTCCACCGACTGCTACTCCTGCCGCTGCCCCAATGGCACGACCAGCGGACTTTGCCAATGATCCCCCCATCTCTTCGTAAATTTTCTCGACTGCTTCAGACGGTGCTGCGATGATGCCTTCCACCATGCTCGCCCTCTTCTCCTCGGGTGTCATCTCATCTTCATCTGACATCATAGGGCCCCCTTGTCTAAGACTCCGCGATCGCCATGGTAGTGCTCGACATCGTCTTCGTCGAATTCCTTGTCGCCCACTGAACCGGATGCTGGTGTCAACAAGACAACGGCTCCGCCGGAGCCATGGAGGGCCTCGTAAGCCAGGACCTCGCCAGTGTAGTTGTTGTGTTGCCCCATGGTGGCCGACATCCACCAAGCCGGCTTGTAAGCAACGACCTTCTGCACACGTATCTGCCCGTGAATCTCCCTCGAGAGCTGACTAAGGTCCTCCAATCTGCCATCACCGAAGAACTCCAGAATCTTCCGATTCCACTCGTCGTCCTTGGCCGAGTGTATCCTGTCTTCCGTGGGGTCGATGTGCTCAGTGAACATCCTGTTTGAGAGGCTCGATACCACTACGACAACGGCTTTCTTGCCCTGCTCTTGGATCGCATCACGAGCAGACTTTCCTAGCACGATGGTCTCGGCCCGGTTCGCATACATGTTGCTGGAAACGATGCATGCGGGAATGCGGTTTTCTGGGTTCAGGAGCTTGAGGGCTACGACAGAACCAGTGTCAATTGGAAAACCATCGTATGCCACTGTTCTGGATTGTAGTCCCCGGGATTTGGCAGCATCCCTGAATGCCTCTGCGAACTCAACGTCCATCCTGAACTTGTACGGCATGCTGCCTAGGAAGTGGAAGTCATCGTCCACGTGAACCCACTCGGGTTCGGGATGCGCCTGAATCTGATGCCCGATTATGCTTGGCCAGGTCGTAGAGTACACCAGGATGAGGTCCGCCTCGCTCTCCTCGATCCTTTTCCTGCAAGTCTCGTATGCATCCCTAAGCTTACCGTAGCCATCACTGGCTTCCGGTGAGAGGAGAGGCTGTGGATGAGGGGGGCAATAGACCTCGAATAGAATATCTGGACCAGTCAATAAAACACCTCAGAGCACTATCTCGCGCGTGGCTTCCATGGGGTCCCATGCGGCGATAAGGTTCCCAGTCCCGATTACCGATTGGTATCCATAAATCTCCGCCGGATAGTCCGGATAACCCATTGCAGCCATCATCCACGTCAGGCCCCCGGCCTCGGTCTCCGCGATCGTCTGCTCCGTGAATTCGGGCATTATGTCGATTACTTCCCTCATCTTCCCCCCTCTCATCAGATCCACGAGCTTCATGTCCCAGACATATTGGCTGTGATTGTAAATATGCTCCCGACTCATGTCTTCGGGCAATGGTGACTCAGTCACGAAGTGCCGATGTGAAAGGCTGTGGCTGCTGATTAGAACCACCTTCTTCCCACTCTCTTCAATTGCCTTCGCACATGCTTCTCCCAGAGCACTGGCTTGTTCGTTCATCACCTCGGGAGAGTAGTAGTGAGCGTTTCTGTTGCTGCTGATAGTGACGAGTGGCTTGTCCCAGTCGGGATTCAGCATGTGGCACGATGTTATAGTGCCGTAGTCAATTCTGAAGTCAGGATTCCTCATCATCTTGGTGATGATGCCTGAATCACCAGCGACCTCGCACATCTTCTCTGCCAAATCAACATCGACTGATATGTCATAGTTGAATCGGAAGATGTTCGGAAAAACCGGGTCTACAGATTTAGACTTGAATTCTGGCAGCCCTAGGAAATGCGTCCCAATGTAAGTCTGCCAATGGGGTGTGAAGATTACCATTGCATCGTAGTCAATCGTTTTCAGTTTCCTCGCCAGTCTGTTGTAACCCCATCTCAGAGTCTCCCATCCACCTTCGGAGAATGCCTCGTTCTGTTCCGGATTCTCGGCATACACGACATGCGGCGGGTGCGGTGCGAGGCAACCAAGCACAATCTCTCCCTTCGCCATGATACTGCGAGGTCGTGAAATCCAAAGAAAACCTTCCGGCTCGTCCAGTAGACTTCATGGGGGGTCTTGGGGGCGCCTCTCCATGAAGTGGGACGAACCCCCGCTATGGCCAGTAGTAGCCCCAAGCCTAGTCGGATTTTTCGCCGCCTGGACCCCTCACCTATTCGATTGGGTCCCAAGGCTGTGGGGCTGGGTTCTACCAGCTCCGTTCCTTGGCCTGGTTTTGCTAAGTCCGTTGCTGTATTTCTCCCCTAAGCCAGCGGGTGGCCGAATCGAGTTGGTCATTGGGGCAAATGTCGCAATGTTACTCGCTATAATCCCACAGATCTTCTTCTTCGTCTGGTTCATCGTTGTGATCCTTTCCTGGATATTCCAGTCGATGTATGTATGGAGGCACAACTACCCGCCTTTTAGAATCGGAACTTGGATAGGGATGGGAGCAGTGTCCGGGCTATTCATTGGCGATCTTTTCGCTCACTTCGTCCTCTGAGAAATACAGCCCACCGATCACCAAGCCAGTAATTGCAAAGGCAGGAATGGAGGAGATTACGGCAGACCACAGAAGGCTTCCGTCCACGTACTCGATGGTGATCCTGACCTCGCCGACCCCCGAACCCTCTTGATTGGTGACCAAAACGAAATGCCCGTCATAAACCGAAGGCGTCTCAACCTGCTGGTTCAGTGAATCGCCAGGTTCTAGCAAGCGAACGTCATCAACAGATAGGGACGACCATTCTATCACGCCACCCTTGGCGTGCCCCTCTACCGAGTCTCGGTGGATAATGAGGACCTCCACGGCTTCATCCCCCACGTTCCTGATCTCCACATCTGCTGGGTGCCAGAGGCTGTGAACCTCGATGACATCGAGATTCACATCCCCTGGCCCGACTCTCATTGTCGGGGCATCGTCATCCGTCCCCGGGCCATCGACTACCACCGCGAGTAGGATGAATGTTCCAATTAGGGAGAATGCTGCCGAGGTGTATGCAACCTTCCGGGCAGGAATCAGGGATGACCACCCATTTTCCCTCAGGGACCTTAATTTGGGTTGCATATTGTGTGCGAAAAGAGCACAGATTATCGCTAGCATCGCTCCGGGAACTACGTCGGAAATCCAATGGATTCCTAGGTACTGGATGCTGAATAGGTAGATTGGGACATTAGCCGCCACGAACAGGTCGAACTCCCTATGCCTCCACTCCCTCATCTCGATCCCGAGTCCCCTAACATGCAGTCTGTTGATTGCTAGTAGGCCAAGTGGTATTCCAATATGCAGGCTGGGGAAACCGTTGTCCAGTGGGTCAGCTTCAGTGAAGAAGAAAAGGTTCCATGATCTGTGGTACATCAGGGCATCCATCCCCGGAAGGAATGAGGAGGTCACTTCGATATTGAAGAAAAGATATAGAGGAACTGCGAGAACGTAGGCTACGAAGTAGTTCAATACCGCCTTATCGGCCATAACCTCGTCTCTGCAGAGGATATAGTACATCGGACTGAACCAGATAAGGAATAGGTAGACGAAGAGGTAGTGGAAAGAAAGAACATCACTCAGCACCCCATTTCTGAATGTATCTTGCACCCAGAGTGTGAACCCGCCTTCGAGCCCATGGACATAGTGGGTGAATCCCCCGACCCGGGGCTTGATCGCCTCATTGTGTTGATCGATGAATGCCTTGAACCCATACATCACAACGAAAATCGAAATGTGCCACTTGTACCCCTTCTCCTTGATTTCCTCGAATAGTTCTGAGAGCGGGACCCTCATCTCCGGCTCGTCCCTGGTAAGCAGTCTTTGCAGCGGAATTGTCATCAGGAGGATTGCCCCCATCACCGTTTCGTAGGGTCCGAACGGCCATTCCATGGCTGTACCGATAATCCCCAAGTCATGAAAGTTACACTGCTGTGTCTTTCCATCTCAAGGTTCGTGCTCCCCAACCCATAAGTCGTGTTACTTCGGGCGAATTCTATGGATGGCCACGAACTATGGCTCTCGCAGTGCGAAAAAATAGGGTTCCATCCATCTCCGAGGGAGTACGAGGATGGCACCAGAACGTCCCAGGATGCAGCGGACCAGTTGGGATGCGAAGTGGCCCACATCGCCAAGTCGATTGTATTCGAAGGCCATGAGGGGGCAGTGGTAGTGATCACTTCTGGTTCTAACAGGGTCGAGAGGAAGAGAAAACTGAAGCGAATTCTGGGGTTCAAACCCGGAATGGCAAGTCCCGAATACGTCCAGGAAAGTACTGGATATGCCATCGGCGGAGTCCCTCCATTCGGACACATGGGCCCTGTAACAGTCCTGATGGACGAGGATCTGATGCAATACGAGGTGGTATGGGGGGCAGGTGGGACGTCACAGACAGTTTTCCCAATCACCCCCCAGGAACTCAGGGATGTATCGGGTGCCTTGCTAGGGGATGTGAAGCAATAGATGGCAGACGCAATCGTAGAGTTGACCCGTGCGGCAGCACGATTGAGGGACGATGCCGAAGAGTTGGCCCGCAGAATGGAAGCCGAGGGTGTCGCAGATTGTGTTTACAACCCTCTGATGTATGCATGGGAGATACATGAGGAATTCATTCGCGTATCGGGTGGCGGTGGCGCCAAGACTGTCCTCCTAGGGATGAACCCAGGGCCTCATGGAATGGGTCAGATGGGCATCCCCTTCGCCGCAACTTCAGTAGTTAGGGACCTGCTGGGGATTTCCGGAATCGGTGTTGGTAAACCGGCCCTCACTCACCCGAAAAGACCAGTGCATGGACTCACTCACCCTAAGGAGGAAGTATCTGGAACAAGGCTTTGGGGCCTTCTCCGGGATAGATACGGGAGGGCAAGGAAGATCTTCCAGAACGTCTTCATCGTCAACCACTGCCCATTGATGATACTCGACGGCCCAAGGGGGGCCAACGTTACTCCCAACAATATCAGCGGCCCCGTTGTGCGTGATTTGTTAGAGAGGTGTGACCAGCACCTCAGGGAAACTGTCATGGCATTGGGTGCCGAGGAGGTTATCGGGATCGGTAAGTTCGCTGAGAAGAGGGCAAATACGGCTCTCGAAGGGATGGGCATCAGAGTCAAAACATGCTGGCACCCATCCCCGGCTTCACCTCTCGCTAACCGGAACGGCGGGGCGGATTGGCGTGAGAACGTTAGCGCCGTGCTTCCCTGAAGGTTGTTTTTGCTACACTTGATTACATAGACAACAGTTAAGTTTCCAGATGTGCTGTCCAAAGCCATGTCAGCAAAGACTACACCTCAATACCTGATTGATAATGCGGAAAATTACCCCGATGAGCCCGCAATCTCCTCTAAGGACAAAAACGGCAACTGGGACGTCACCTCATGGTCTCAATTCCTAGATGATGTGATGGATCTCTCCAAGGCACTCATCGCCCACGGTTTCGAGAAGGGTGACAAGCTCAGTATCTACTCCTACAACAGAAAGGAGTGGTACGCCGCATACTCCGCAGCCAACATGTGTAATGGTGCTGCAGTGGGAGTCTACCACACTTGCTCTCCCGAGGAAGTAGAGTGGGTAGTCGGGAACTCCGACTCAAAGGTTGTGTTCG
Source organism: Methanobacteriota archaeon (assembly GCA_002683155.1). Classification (GTDB taxonomy): domain Archaea; phylum Thermoplasmatota; class Poseidoniia; order Poseidoniales; family Thalassarchaeaceae; genus UBA36. The sequence continues at coordinate 6,043 of NYST01000045.1, forward strand.
TCGGAAACAACCCTATGGATGGGGGCGACCCCTCCAAGATGTGCGCCCAAAGACTTCACGAAGCCCTAGCATCGCTAGACAAGGTCGAAGCAGTCGTGGTTATGGAAGGTGTCGAC
>NYST01000046.1 GCA_002683155.1 Methanobacteriota archaeon
GAGAAAAGCAAGTTTGTAGACGATGCTCACAAAGATGGATTCGAGGTGACGAAGATCTTGACCAACTACCTGCAGAAATCTCAAAAAGGGTGGAAGGAGAAAGATGCCACGGCACAGGCAGATCAGGGAGACGTGACGAAGCTTGTGGTGAAGTTCAGGACGATCATCAAGGTGGCTCACCACAACCTCGACCAGCTTGACAGGAATCTGCATGAAGGCTGTCTTTCTGCTTATCCTGACATGACGGAGGATATGCTGGAGGCAAAGACAGTACCCCAGGAACAGAATGGCCATATGAAGAGGGAAGGAAGCGATAACGAAACAAAGAAAGTTGATAAGAAGCCCAAGAAAAAACCAGCAAAGAAAGTTGCTGTTGCAGCTGCAGATGTCAAAGAGGAAGACAAAGAAGAAAAGAAGAAGGAACAAAAGGAACTGAGGGAAAAGAGAAAAGAGGAGAGAAGTGGTAAGAAGGGCACTGATGCTGAACAAGACATTGAGGAGGTGAAAGAGGAGGTTGATGTTAAAGATGAAACTCTGGAGAAGGATGTTTCCTCTAAAAAGACCTCGAAAGAAAGCAAGGAAACAAAGAAGAATGAGTCGGACAAAAAGCAAGGAAAGAAAACCAAAACTGAACAAGAGACTCCTTCAAAGATGAAGGAGGGGAAGCAATCTAAGGAGGACAACGAGGTGGACAAGGAGAAAGGTGAAGGAAAAGCTGAAAACGAAGGAGAAGAATCAGAGACCATGCAAAATGGGAACGTTGCCGGCTCTCCCGATGTGTCAAAGGACATGTTCGAAGACACTGACGACAACGACGTTAAGGACGAGGCTGAGAAAAACAGCAGTATGGGGCTGGATGAGGCAAACAAGGTTGCAAGAGCTTGCCTCTTGGAGACTTCATCTGACGAGGACGCTGTCCAGAAGAGTCAAAGCTTAGACAAGCCAAAAGACGAGAGCAAGGAAAAGGACTCAGATTCCGCACCGAAAGAAACTGAGGAAAAACCTAAACCTGACAAGGAGGGTGAAGAAAAAAAGGGGCTCAAAATCAAAACTGTCAAAGAACTTAACAAAAATGCAGAGGGCCCACCTGCCGCCAAATCTGATGAGGATACTGGGAAGACATCACCGAAGAAGAAGCTCAAGACAAAGAAGGAATTGGACAAGCTCAAAAGGAGAAGCGACGAGAAAAGGGAAAATGGAAATTCAACTGAGAAGTCAGATGATGGAAAAGAAGAAAGTGAGAAAAAGGAGGAAGAGCCAAAGAAAGAAAAGAAGAAGCCAGCAAACCGCAAAAAGGCTCCTGTTTTCTCAAGCTCAGATTCGGACGATTCCGATGAAGAGAATCTTGGAATCATTGGAGAATCACCAGAGAAAAAGAAAAAGATGACAAAGAAAGAGGAAGAAAAGGAAAAGGAGAGGGAAGAGAAGAAAATTCTGGAGAGAGAAAAAAGAAAGCAGGAAAGGAAACAGAAGAAGAAAGAAGCAATTCTGAACGGAACATATGAGGAGAAGAAAAAGAATAGGAAAAGTAAGGACAACAAGGACAGTGAGACATCAGAGGATGAGAAGAAAGCCGAACACAAGCTTCTGAGGAAGAAGGTGGGGAAACAGTTGAAAAAGCTGAGGAAAAATGTTGAGGACATCGACATCAGCCAAGACAAGCTCTTGAAACAGAAAGTGAAAACAGACGTGGCTGGTCTTGGTGACCACATCAAAGGCGAGCTGCAGGAGGAGGGCTTTATCGATGTTTCTTGTCACCCCGACTTGTACACTGGAAAAGTTGAAGCTGACGAATGGGATATGGACATTGAACGGCTGTGTAACTTTGATTCGTTGAAAGCAAAGAAAAAAGGGAGCAAAGATTCAAGCAATGATGATGAGCAGGAGGATGAAGGAAAGAAGAAGTTCAAGGGCGAGAAGAAAAAGAAGGAGAAAGAGAAAGGTGTTGGCGACATGAGCAGCGGAAGCGAGGGGGACAAATCCGATGGAGGAGAAAGTGATCCCGATCCAAAGAACATCTGCTCTACACCGCAAAAGAATGAGATTGCAAAGTCTGAAGTGTTGGACTCAAGTGACTCTGACGGTGATGCGAGCGATGATTCACCAACAGAAGGAAATGACAAATCGGAGAAAAAAGCCAAGGAAAAGAAAGAAAAGAAGGAGAAGAAGAAAGAAAAGAAAGAAGAAGATGATGAAGAAAGTGATGGTGACTCAGAGGATACAAAGAGAGCAAAGAAAAAGAATGAGGCCATTCTTAACATGAAACTTTCAGAGACTGATTCCTCAGAGGAGGAACGGAACCACAAGGAAAAAATGGAGAAGAAAAGGGAAAAGCTGGAAAATGCTGAGTCTTCGGATAGCAGTGACTTTGGAAAAATGTCGGCCGCAACACTGTATGGTAGCGCCAAAAAGAAAGAAGTCCTAAAGAAACGAAAGAGAGCCCTTGCTTCTGATGACGATGACGATGACTCAGATGATGGCGATGACAAGAAGGAGAGTGATACAGATTCCTCAGACGAGGACTCTGATGGAGCCCCAAAGAAGAAAGAGACTAAAAAACGAGGAAAGAAAAAGAAGAAGTCTTCTTCTAGTGAGGACTCCGATGAGGCGGACCGTCCAAAGAAAAAGAGGAAGCGGATCAAAAAAGGCTCGGATGAGAGCGACGAGGACGAGGAAGGAGCATCGCCGACGAAGAGACACGACATCAAGAGAGTGATCAAAGACAAGAACCTCGCAGATGAAACAAAAACCGCAGCAGCCGTAGAAAGGGAGCGAAGGGACCGAATAAAAGAGCGACAAGAGAAGTACAATGAAATGTTTGGAAAGCACGAGGATAAGGAGAAGGATGCCATTGCCACAGAATGTATTCTTGATTTCGACGAAGAAACCAAAGAGGTTATCGTCGAGGTTGACAAGAGGCTTGTGAAGAAGCTGAAACCACATCAAGTTGGAGGGATCAAATTCATGTGGGATTGTTGCTTTGAGAGCGTGGCGCAAATCAAGGCAAAGAAGATCCCTGGCGGGGCGATCCTTGGCCACTGCATGGGGTTGGGGAAGACGTTGCAGTCAGTGACGCTGTGCCACACGGTGATGAGCAACCCAAAGGTGAAGGTGAACCGCATCATGGTCATCTGTCCAGTCAACGTGGTCAAGAACTGGGCAGACGAATTTGACAAGTGGCTAATCGGCGATATGGGACTGGATGTCTACGAGATGTCAAAGGAGAAGGACAACAGGGGGAGGCAGGACAAGCTGGAGAACTGGTTTGAGGAGGGAGGAGTTCTGCTCATCGGCTATGACATGTTCAGGAACCTCACCAACACGGCCAACAAGAAGTTCAAACCCAAGATGAGGGAAAGCTTCGCAAAGTGCCTTCTTGATCCGGGCGCAGACTTGATCATTTGCGACGAAGGTCATCTCCTCAAGAACGAGAAGTCTGCAATCAACGCTGCCGTTAACAGGATAAAGACTCCCAGGAGAATAGTGTTGACGGGGACGCCCCTGCAGAACAACCTGAAGGAGTACTACGAGATGGTCAACTTCGTCAAGCCCAACCTCATGGGGACCAGAAAGGAGTTCATGAATAGGTTCGTCAATCCGATCGTCAACGGCCAACATTCTGACTCTACAGAGAGAGACATCCGTATGATGAAAAAGCGGTCCTTCATCTTAAACGACCTGCTGAAAGGTTGCATGCAGAGGCTGGACTACAACGTGCTGGTGCCCTACCTCATGCCCAAGCTTGAGTATGTGCTCACCATCCAGCTGGGAGAGCTGCAGAAGACCCTGTACAAGTATTACCTGGAGAACTATGCCAAGGCCGGCCAGATTGGACCAGACGGGAAGCTGATGGGAGGAAAGAAGGGAGGTCTTTTCTACGACGTGCAGAACCTCAGCAGGATCTGGAACCATCCTTATATCCTTCTACTCTCCAAGATAAGAAAAGATGCCAAGGAGGATGATGAATCAGGCTCAGAGGGCAGCCTGAAAGATTTCATAGATGACAACTCAGATGATGAATCTGAAGAGTCTACTGAAGAGTCGGATGAGTCAGATGAGGACAGCGATGACAGCGATGCACCGAAAAAGAAAAAGAAAGCACCACCAAAGAAGCGAGCAACAAGAGCGGATAAGCCAGAGGACTTGGTGACTCTGGATGACAAGCAAGTTGTTCAAAAGATGAGCGGAGGTGGGGCATGGTGGAACCAGTTCCTTGCCGACGACCAGGAGCTGGACGATGTCATGCTTGGTTCCAAGATGATCCTGCTCATGGACATCTTGAAGGAGTGCGCCATGATCGGTGACAAGATTCTTGTGTTCAGCCAGTCCATTCTCTCCCTTGATCTGATAGAAGAATTTCTGGAGAAGGTGCACAATAATCATGAGGTGGAAAATAAAAAGAAGAAGAAGAAGGACGCAGAAGACTTGGACAGTATGGACACCTGGGTCCCAGGGAAGGACTACTACCGCATGGACGGTTCCACTGCTGCAGACACGAGGAAGATCTGGTGCAAGTACTTCAACAAGGAATCCAATCACCGAATGAGGCTTTTCCTCATATCGACAAAAGCTGGTGGGTTGGGGATCAACCTGGTGGCAGCCAACAGAGTGATCCTCTTTGACGCGAGCTGGAATCCGTCTCACGATGTGCAGAGCATCTTCAGAGTGTTCAGGTTTGGTCAGACCAAGCCTGTGTACATCTACAGGTTCCTGGCCAAAGGCACCATGGAGGAAAAGATCTATGATCGGCAGGTCACCAAACAGTCGCTCTCTGCCAGAGTGGTCGATGAGCATCAGATCGAGTCACACTTCACGATGAACGAGTTGGAAGAATTGTACGAGTTCAAAGACGAACCGCTCTCAGAAAGGCCGACCCCTGTGGTTCCCAAAGACCGACTCCTTGCCGAACTTGTTGAGAAGCACAAGGACCTGGTGTGGAACATTCACAACCACGACTCCCTGCTAGAGAACAAGGTGGATGAGAACCTAACGGAGGAGGAGAGGAAGCGGGCTTGGGAAGAGTTTGAGCAAGAGAAGAAGGGTTTCATCCAGCAGAGAGCCGACCCAATGATGCTGCAGCAGATGCAGGCTGCGCAGCAGATGCAGTCTCTCAACCCGATGGCCATCCAGGCCCAGCTGAGAGCAATGTACCCGGAGATGAGCCACGACGAAGTGATGGCTCGAACCCGATGGACCATCATGCAGCTGCAGAGCCAGATGCAGGGCCAGATGTATCCCCAGCAGCAGCAGCAGCAGCAGCAGGGATACGGTTACAGCAGCCAACTGGCGATGCAGCAGCAACTGCAGCAGCAACAGCAGCGTCAACAGCAGCAGCAGAAGGAACACCAAAAGGCAGTTTTGCAGCAAGCCCAACTCGCGTTGAGGCAGCAGCAGCTTCAGCAACAGCAACAGAGGGCGAGGGCGGGTAATGGAGAAATCATCACATTGGACGACAGTCCGGTAAAGAGGAAAGAACCGTGAAGCATGACTTTATGATAAGGACGTTAGAATGCAATTTAGGAGAAAGGAAGTTAGAATGAGCGGGAAATATTAGCTTTTCTACATCCACAAATCCAAACCTGTATGTGTCAGCAGCATTATGTTCCATTGTGTAAAGTCTATCTTAAGAAGATTCCTTTACAGACTAGTTAACCCAACAACAGTGCACATCAAGTTAAGTATTGTATTATGATTAGTTCGTGCCAATAAAC
>NYST01000047.1 GCA_002683155.1 Methanobacteriota archaeon
TTCCCTCGTTATGAGGAGAATAGTGAGCACATGCTTCGCGTAATCCGTAACCATCGGCGTGCGGCGTACGATGTCGAGTCAAAAGAGTACGAAAATCTCAGCGTCAAGCCAATGGGGATCGAATCATCCCTTTGTCCTGACGACCTCCTTGATGCGGCGCGTGAGTCTTGGGATCGCGCACTGAACCTAGGCTCTGAATTTGGATTCAGAAACGCTCAGACCACGGTAATTGCACCTACTGGAACCATCGGTCTTGTGATGGCTTGTGACACCACCGGCGTCGAACCATCGTTTTCCTTAATTCAGTTCAAATCCCTTGCAGGTGGAGGAATGTTGAAGATTATCAACAACGGCGTAAAACTCGCTCTTTCAGAACTCGGTTACAATGACGTCGAGATTGACGATATCGAATCCTATGTTATGGGGACTAAGAGCATCGAACGTTGTGAGACAGTGACCCGTGAACGATTGATGAAGGCTGGATTTACCGAAGCTGAATTCGCTCGAGTTGAAGATGCCATTGGAGGAGCGTATGATATTCGTGGCGCATTCAGCCCCAATAGTTTGGGCGAATCCTTCTGCACTGATATCCTCGGGTTGAATCAAGAGCAAATTGAGAACCCCTTCTTTGATGTTCTCAGTCATATCGGGTTCACTTCTGTTGAGATTGATGGCGCTAACGACCATGTATTCGGTCGCATGACCATTGAGGACGCACCTCATCTAAAGGAAGAACATCTCGAAGTATTCGATTGTGCGACTCCGGGAGGGAAATATGGTACCCGTTCTATCGCATGGCCCGCCCACGTTCGGATGATGGCGGCTGCCCAACCATTCATCTCTGGTGCGATTTCAAAGACAGTAAATCTCCCATCTGACGCTACTATCGATGATATTCGCGACGTGTACAATCTCTCACATTCTACGATGAATAAGGCAACTGCAGTATACAGAGATCAGAGTAAACTATCACAGCCGTTGATGAACAAACTTGTAGATACCACTTCGATGGATGAAATAGATGAAAATGAATCGGCTACCGTAACCACTGAACAAGCAGTTGAGCAAGTTAAGTTGGCCCTGCCTCTCCCCGATCAACAGGCACAACCGATTGCAGAAGCCTTTGTCCAAAATTACATTGCAACACGCAGACCACTCCCTGATGTCCGAGAATCAAAAGTGATGAAGGCACGTGTTGGAGGGCATACCGTCTATCTCTCATCGAGTATGTATGATGATGGCCGCCTTGGTGAGATTATGCTAACAACTTCGAAGGAAGGAATGGCTTGGCGCTCATTGTTGAATCAGTTTGCAATCGCGGTTTCAATTGGCCTCCAGTATGGAGTCCCCCTCGATGCTTTCGTCAAGTCATTCACCTTCCAGAAGTTTGAGCCTAGTGGCATGGTGGTCGGAGGTTCAGGTCGAGTGAAGATGGCCACATCCATCGTGGATTATATCTTCAGAGAATTAGCCATCAATCATTTGGATCGTGAGGACTTAGCTCATGTAACTGAGGAAGATCTTGATACGACTTCCATTAGCCGCCCTGAGTCTACACCAGATGGAATGTCTCGCACCATGGGTTCTCAGCGCAACATCCAGACCACGTTGGACAGTGTGATGAATATCCAGGAACCTCAGGAGCTAGAAGAGGATCCATCAACCAGTTCTGAATTGAGTGCAGAAGAGAATGCGATGCGAAGCGCTCGTGCACTCGGTTTTACAGGAGATATCTGCACGAATTGTGGAGGAAGTCAGATGGTTCGTAATGGAACCTGCCTCAAGTGCAATGAGTGCGGTGAGACTACCGGCTGTTCCTGATTATTCTGAAAGGGTAAATTCAATCCCATTTTCGGCAAGACGTTGGACTAATCTTAATCCAGCTGTCGGATCGAGTCGAGCCATTTCGTTTGCAAAACGCTTGATTCGTACTTGGGAAGTTTCGTCAGCCATCTTAATCAAATTCACTAAAATCCCTTGTTCATCAATCGGATCAATCTGCATTGCCATTCTCAAGCCTGAATCTACAAACCGCCTTCTGACTCTAGAATCTTCATGCTGACTTGCTCTCATCGCTCGAATCATGAATTCGATTGGATCATGATGGGCTAGGACAGGTAGAGCACTAGTTGCAATTACTGCGGCATCTCCATCTTCTTTGAGACTGGCATCAATAATCGTCTTCCCAATACTGATTGATTCCGAAACGATTCTTTCAGCAAGTGAAGCGATATCGATGCGCCTTTTCTCATCTCCATTTGCAAGTATTGCGTTTACAATCGCTCCTGCACGGGGTGCATCTGTTCGCAAAAGGTGAGGAATAATTTTGATCAGAATAGATGACCATTCGTTGTCTGTTAACTTTGAATCAAGCCTCTCTGCCATTCTGAGCGGGACATACAAATGACTCCGGTTGACGATTTCTGCCCACCATGCTTCTGGAAGCGGACTACCTTCCTCGATTGAATCAACGATATCGAGTAACCAAGCTGCTGCAATAGCGCCGTCGACATGTACTTCTACAGATTCTCCCTCCATATCCCGACCATCCCAATCGAGATGATGTGGCCCTGGTGCAGCTCTCGTTTGCCACCTTCCAGGAGGTCGCCCGAGAGCGAGTGATTCTAGGAGATGGAATCCATCTTCTTTGATGCACGAAGGCCGTCCGAGACAGGCTCCTGTGAACAGTGCCATGCCCCAAAACCACCGGTCTGAATCAGGTGTGATTTCATCGAGACCGGCTCGTAACCACTCGACAATTCTCTCTTTGAGAAAATGGTCTGCTAGATCATCTTGTGTCTCAAGGATATATCGATCGAGAGCCCTCTCTTCATCGATTGCACGCCGCACATGATCTGGCCTTTCAGATTCGAGATGAGTGACGATTATTCGTTTGAAGCCTGCTTTGTCCAATGCATCGACCGTGATGGCTTGCTGTGCAATAGTATCTGGAGCGGACTCAATTACAGGAATTCCTTCAAAGAGATGTGGCGGTGGAGGAAAAGGAGCATGCTCCACTCCAATCCTTACAAGCTCCGTTAACAGGTCATGGGATGTCTGCCAGAGTAGTGCCATCGGCTCTCTTCTATCCAATTCAATCCCTTCTCTGGTCAGACTTTTGAAAAGATTTCAGGGCGCCATGCTGTTATGCATCCCATGAATGCACTAGCCATGACAGTCAGAGGACTGGCAAGATACAACTGACCTGGGCCAGAGCGGCCCTGAAAGTTACGATTAATCGCAGATATGGTGACTTGATCTGAATCATTACTGATACCAGGCCCTGCTCCGATGCAAGCACCACAACCAGGATCTATGAGGTGAATACCAACTTCTTCGAAGAGTGCAGTCCACCCCATCCTCTCAGAAAGTTGCTTGACCGATCCCGATCCGAATTGAATGTAGCATTCAACACCATCTGCAACTTTCAAGCCTGCATCTTTAGCAGCCTTTGCAACTTTTGCATAATATGAAAAATCATCATCTTTGCCTGCAGTACAAGATCCAGCATAGGCGATGTCGATAGGAACAATTCCGATATCATCGATGTAAGCCCCATTCGTTGGGTCCGATGGAATTCCTTTGTCGGGGTCTCCTGGATGAGCTACCATCGGTCGAATTTTGTCAAGATCAATGGTATGTATTCCTCCATGATATACAGCATCCTCATCGGGGAATACAAACGCATTTCTAATCTGTTCTTCATCCAAATCACTTCGTCGCTCCAACAACCAATCGATAGTCAATTGATCAGGATCACAAATCCCGGTCTTGGCACTACATTCAGTAGCCATGTTGCATAGCGTCGCTCGTTCATCCATTGAGATAGAAGCAAGTCCTGATCCACCGAATTCCATCGAACGATCAAGTGTATCAGAGTGTTTTGCATAACGCCATAGAATGTGAAGAATGACATCTTTAGCTGTACATCCCGGGTTTAAACTCCCTATCAAATCGAAACGGATGCTTTCAGGCACTTTGACGAAAGCAAACTGATTGTGAACTAAATTTGCATATTCTGTTGAACCTACGCCATAAGTCAACGCATTTGAGGCGCCTCCCATGCAAGTGTGACTATCTGTCGCTTGAATGAAATCACCAACATCGATGAATTCCTCTCGGGCTACTTGGTGGCAAATTCCTGGGCTAACACCATCTTTGGCTGAGTAATCGCGAACACCGGTATGTTGTTGGAATGCTACTTGTAAATCTCGTAATGTTTGAATTTTATCGGCAAACGGCCCAAATCTTGGAACACCTGTTGCATAGAGTAAATGATCTTCAAATACAGCAAACTTTGGCGGATTTGGCAACGTATAATCCGCACCATATTCGGCCGTTAGGAAATTATGAACTTGAGCAGTTGTAAACTCATGACTGTAGCCCCCGTCGACTGTTGCCAACACTGCATCACCAGGAGACACATAGCATTCAACCCCCGTTTTTCCAATCACCTTCTTTGCAATAATTTTCTCAGCCATTGTCATACCTCGGTGCTCAGTAGAAACGGCTGGCAACTCGATTTGACCATCTTTCAATTTCTTGGCAAAGGGAAGAATCCCACCATTCTCTAGAATTAATCGAGTGACAGGATCATATTTTTGTGTGAATTCATCGAGTTGAATTACTTCTCCATTTTGCAATCTCTCAAGCATCTGATGATTACCCATCACTTGCCCGAGATTGATGTTGTTTCGTTCATGAATTGGAGCGAACGAGGCAGCAATCACAATTCGAATTCCAGACCACCGCTCACACTGTGGTGCAGTTTCACGACTACTTCCAGTTCCTTTTCGATGCCCACTAACAATTACTTGGAAACCCCCTTCTTTTAGCGCCCCTTGATTGAAAACACGTTCACCTTCATGCAGCAGGCCAGCATATGCATTGTCAGCAATTTTTGCAGGATCATGATCGAAACAGACCCATGCGGGTGTCATCACGTCTGTGTTGATATCATCTAACAGATCATCGATGTCGAGATCCTCCATTTTGAGATTCAAACCATTGTACAACTGTTGACGAATTAGATCGAGATCTTTAGTCAGAAACAGGACACGTGCATCTGAGTCTAGCCTGATTGATTCAGGGGGCCAGACCTCAGTCACGTAATTTCACCAGTTGTACCATGGGTTCAGCCTATTTGACCATTAGCCGTTGTTAATGACCTATTTTTTTACTTAATTCAATGTAAAATACACCAAAAAAGAACCATTAGGATTTAAATACCTTAGCCATCCGAGCAATAATATCTTCGGAGAGGAATCAAATGTCTGATGCACAAGTGGAAGATATCGTCAAATGCCCAGAATGTGGTAGCAGAGAACTAGATCGCGATGAGACTCGGGGAGAAATCGTGTGCTCAATGTGCGGCCTGGTGATTGAGGACAATGTTATCGATCAGGGAGCCGAATGGCGTGTTTTCAGTCCTGAACAAGGAGATCAGAGGGCTAGGACTGGAGCACCTATGACTGTGATGCTTCACGACAAAGGTCTCTCTACTGACATCGATTGGCAGAATAAGGACTACTCTGGTAAAACAATCTCTTCTCGGTATCGGAGTCAATTTTATCGCATGAGAAAGTGGCAGAAGAGATCACGTGTTTCGAACGCGACCGAGAGAAACCTTGCTATGGCTCTCGCAGAACTCGATCGAATGGCTAGCCGTTTGAACCTTCCAAAATCAATTCGTGAGGCTGCAGCTGTCAACTATAAGCGTGCAGTAGAAGCCCGTCTCATTCGCGGACGTTCTATCGAAGGCGTCGCTGCAGCCAGTCTTTATGCTGCCTGCAGACAGTGTGGAAACCCACGAACACTTGACGAAATAAGCACAGCATCTAGGACTGGTCGGAAAGAGATTGGCCGTACTTACCGTTTTATGGTTAGAGAACTTCGAATGAAGATCCCTCATACGACTCCAGAGATGTATATCCCACGATTCTGTTCAGGTCTTGATCTCGATGCAGAAGTGCAATCAAAAGCGTATGAATTGATTCAGAAGGCTCAGGAAAAGGAGTTGACTAGTGGGCGAGGTCCTACGGGAATCGCAGCCTCCATCATTTACATCGCTTCAGTCCTCTGTGGTAAGCGCCGTACTCAGCGCGAAGTCGCAGAGGTTGCCGGAGTTACCGAGGTCACAATTCGAAATCGGTACAAGGAATTGATTCAGAATTTGAATATTGAATTAGAAATATAATTCAAGAAACTCCTATAATGGTTTGATTGATATATCCTGATTGGGGAGATGTATGCGGGAAAAAGGGATGTCCACGGGGTCCGAGCAGGATTTTCAGACAGATTCCCCCAATGAAATCCTTGAAAATTTTCAGAAATTATCTTCAACATTGCGAAGTACGTCATACGAACCTAGTTCGATGTTAAGCGATAGAATTCGTTCATATCTCAAGGAGGAATTACCTCAAGAGATCGATCGTGGCGTTGAAGAGTTAAA
>NYST01000048.1 GCA_002683155.1 Methanobacteriota archaeon
ACTGCGGCAGTCGCATAGCCTGGCCATTGCGCTGGATTGCTAATCCAGTGGTGTTTCACCTCGGGAGTTCGAATCTCCCCTGCCGCGCCATCAAAAGAAGGGAGGATTCATCCACCTGAATGCATTCAGTCGCACGTGGTAGACACGTCTAACATCCTTGGTGCGGGGGCGATCATATCCTCTCTTTTTCTAGCAATGGTGCTATTATGGGCCTTATTTAGGCACCTAAGGCTCAGGCCCTCTAACGATAGATCATGGGTGAATGACAATGAGAGATTGGCTACTGCAGAATTCAATGATGATGAGGTGATCATCCGAAATGTCAGAGATTTCGAATGGAGAAGCGGAAGGGATTTCGACGAAAGATGGATAGATATGAAAATTAAATTGGGCGATGTTGCTAAGATCTGGTTCGTCCTAGAGTACTTCGACCCGTCTAGGAGGCAAATGGCCCATACGATAATGAGTTTCGAAATGAGTGATGGCACTAGACTGGCCTGTTCGATAGAGGTCAGGAGGGAAAGAGGGGAGAAGTACCACCCCATAAGGGGCCTATTCAGACAATATGAGTTGATTTACGTCTGGGCCACGGAGAGGGACGTGATAGGAGTAAGGACTCGTTGCAGAAAAAAATCGGTCACTCACCTTTTCGAAGCGGTCGTACTTGGCCCAGGCAATGAGAGAAGAATGCTGGAGTCATATCTAAACAGGACCAATAAACTCAGCAAGAGTCCAGAGTGGTACAATACAATCACCAACACCTGTACTACTAACATAGTCAGGCACGTCAATGAAGTCTACCCCGGAAGGGTCCCTCGAGCAGTGTCAGTTCTCCTGCCGGGTCTAAGTCCCAAGTTACTTCAGAGGAATAATTTGGTGAAGATCCAAGGTACAATGGAAGATACGCTTAGAAACAGCATTATCGATGAGAAGGCAAAATCTTGGGATGGAGTGGCTGATTTCGGCGAATGCATCAGGGAGCAAGGCGGAGGGGAGCATTCAACTGAATGACTCTGATGCGGTTTTGTGCCAATCATCCATCCGCTCGAAGACCCTGATAGTGTTCGATGGTTCCTGCCGCCCTCCAAGAGCCACATGATTAGGTGGATTGCACTTGCTTCCCAATCTGATTCAATGACGAGCTTGGTTTTCCAAGGAACCCCTGGAAGAGATATCGAATCGATGGCCATCTGCATGGAGAAAATGGGGGTTTTGATAGAAAGAGGGAATCAAAGATGGAGGATTTTTGGAAGCAGAAATGGCCTTTTTTTACCCGAATCGACACTTGATTGTGGAAACTCGGGCACTACAGCAAATTTCATCTCCGCGATTGCAGCGTGTTTAGATGGGCCGGTGGAAATTGATGGCGATAGAACTCTGAGGAATAGAGACCTATCGCCTATGTCTTCATGTCTAAGAGAACTAGGGTGCGATGTCTCTTCGGATAGCCTCCCTTATACTGTTTCTGGGCCGATTAACAAAGACTTCTCCAGTATAGATGAGTCATTGTCGAGCCAGACTCTTTCGGGGATGATTATGGCGTCTCCAGGGTTCCCAATAGAAGTGAAAATTTCACTTAATGGTGAAGCAGTTAGTCGATGGTACCGAGACCTGACAATAGAAACTAGTAGCCTGAGTGGTTGGACGGGTGACTGCCGTGACGTGGTTATCCTATCCACATGGCCTGTTTCAACTCCGGAAGTTGTCGAAATTCCCGAGGAGGAGAGCCTGTTGCCTGTCTCACTACTCTTTGACAAACTCCATGGGACGGAAAGCTTGGATTACAGTAAATTCGAAGACACGTTAGTCGCAGAAACCATCGATAAGGCAATTTCTAGCCATCATGAAAAGATTAGCTTACGAGACACTAGTGATTTGATTTCCCCATTGGCGGCATTGATGGCAATGAGTAGTGGCGGGGAAATTGTAGATGCCAAGCATGTGCGTGGGAAGGAGTCGAATAGGATAATTTCTACGATAAGGATGCTATCCTCATTTGGTATTGAAGTGGAAGAAAGAAAGGATGGTTTGTCAATTTCCGGGGGGCAATATCCGAGAGCCCCCTCAGAGATCGTTTTTTGTGAAGATGACCACAGGTTAGCAATGACGGCTTTAGTTCTGGCCACCAAAGTTGGAGCGGAATTGTCCGGTCATGAAATCTGTGATGTGAGCCATCCGGGTTTCTTCGAGATGATAATGTCAAAATCTGTAGGCGCGTGACATTTTGTCGGTTAGTTATTGGAAGAAGAATTTCGGCATACATTTGCTTCTTGTCCTAGTAGCAGTAATTTGGGGATCTACTTGGGCGGCTGGAAGATTCCTCAGTTATGGATTAGACGAGGATAGTCCGGCAACGCTAAGTCCGGCAACTTCTGCTTGGCTGAGATACGCATTCGCGGTTTCGTTATTCTTTGTCTGGTCATTTTCAAGCAGGGGCGAGCGGAGTTTCCGATTTCTGCCCCCTGATCGTGAGTCTTTGTTATTCTCAATTTGGCTCGGACTTCTTGGTACCATGGCCTACCAATTGCTATTCATGCATGGGATGAGTTGGACTGCGGCGGGAGATGCATCGCTAATTATACCAATGAATCCGGTATTCACCGTCCTTCTAGCGGTTCCGATGCTAGGACAGAAGATTTCAGCCAGAATGTCCCTTGGTCTGATGATTGGTATCTCTGGCGTGGCTGTCGTTGTGGGCTGGAGTCCAAACTCGGAAATCCCACTGGAACATAGGATTCTAGGAGATTTGATGATTCTGTTCGCTGCACTCTCCTGGGCAGCCACGAGCAATCTGACAAAGATTATGCTTTCTTGGGAACGGGATTACTCGGCACTAGAAATTGTGGTCTGGTATTCTGTAACTGGTTGGGTTTTGCTTTCACCCTGGGTAATAGCGGAGAATTGGGGCTCTGCCATTCCCGATCCAAGCACAGCGGAATGGTTGACAATTGCATATCTAGGAGTGGTGTCGACCGTTTTGTCATACGTGTTATTCGCAAAGGGAATCGAAGTTATTGGACCCACTGCTGCCTCTTCTTACGTTTTTCTTGTTCCTGTATTCGGCGTTCTTGGTGGGTGGTTACTTCTCGGCGAGGAGATTGGTGCTTCAATGATACTAGGGTTCGTCCTGATAGTAGTCGGAGTAACAGAAGTCCAGAGGGAAAGCGAGCGATTGTCGGATGTTTCCTGATTGAGAATGCGGCCTCACCGTTAAATACGGGGGGTCAGTGGCCGGCCAACGAGGTGATTGATTGGCACGCAAACCGGCAAAGATGTACAGGCAAATCAAGGGGCAGTCCTTCACTAGGAGAGAATACACCGGAGGAGTCCCGAATAACAGAATTCTGCGTTATCACATGGGGAATAGGAAGAAGGCTGAGACCGGAGGATTTCCAGTTGCAATTGAGTTGTATGCGGACAATGCCTGTCAAATCAGGGACTCGGCACTAGAGGCGGCTAGACAGGTTGCAAACTCCACAATCCGGGAAGACGCAGGGGCAATGGGCTATGCCCTAAGGATGCATACGTACCCTCATCAGATCTTGAGAGAGAATAAGCAAGCGACCGGTGCTGGCGCTGACAGGGTTTCACAGGGAATGCGACTATCGTTTGGAAAGAACGTCGGAACCGCGGCAAGAGTTCAGAGGGGGCAGACCGTTATTTCGATTAAGACCGAAGCTGAGAGTTATACTGCGGCAAAGGACGCATTGAGAAAGGCGAGTTGCAAATTCCCTACGCCATGCACCATAAAGGTAGTTCAAGGCTCCGAGCATTTGAAGGGCCTAGTGTGAGGCCGTTGGACCATGTCCCAAACGGACCCGTTAAATGTATTACATGACTCTCTCAGAGGCGCCCCAATAATTTGGAAGGGCGAGTACCCTTACTTCATCCACCCAATATCTGATGGAATACCTAGAATGGACGCGGAAGTTCTTCGCGCGACTAGGGACCTGATCGTCAGCATGGTTGATTGGTCACAAATTGACCTGATTGTCAGTGTTGAGGCAATGGGTCTGCCCCTTCTAGCATCAGTAGGGGAGGCCACTGGAAAGCCAACTGTAGTAATTAGGAAAAGATCGTACGGAATGGAGGGAGAGGTCAGAGTTGATGTTTCCACGGGATATTCTAGTTCGACGGCCTACATCAATGATATTTCACCGGGGGAGAGGATACTGATAGTTGATGATGTGATTTCGACCGGTGGTACATTAGAGCCGATACTCGAATCGCTAGAAGGCATGGGAGCAGTTCTACAAGACGTGATCGTGGCGATAGAGAAGGGGAATGGGAGAGAGAGGCTATCGGCAGAGAGGCCCGAATGGCCAATAAGAACCCTAGCTAGGATAGACATAGTTGACGGGAAAGTGGAGATCGTTAGTTAGGGGTGAGGAGATGGATCTGAATAGGCATGAGTTCGAGCTTGATGACCTAATTGAGAGGATAAAAGACAACGACAATCGACTGGTTGCACTTCAGGTTCCCGAGGGACTGAAGATGCAGGCTTTGGAGATGATGGATGCAATTGAAGAAGATACCTCTGCAAGAATTATTCTAGCTGCTGATCCCTGTTACGGTGCTTGCGACCTTGTTCATGACAAGATGCAGAGGATGGGGGTGGAGTTGGTCGCCCACATGGGGCACTCGCAAATGAATATCGATTCGGGCATGCCTACTGAATTCATCAACGTGACTTATGACGGGGATCCGGCAATTGACCCTGTCCTTCCGATTCTATCTTCGCATCGGGAAATTGCGCAGAGGCGTCTTTCGGAGTCATCGAATGATGGAGATTTGAGTGAGGAAGAGGCTCAAGAGAGGTTCATGGATGCAGTAGGTAGAATATCCCCTCTGAAGGGGGCTAAGTTGGGGCTAGTTGGCAGCATACAGCACCTCCATCTAATCTTCGATTACAAAGAACGGCTGGAATCTGCAGGTTTTGAAGTCGAGGTCCCGGTTGGCGGTGCGAGACTATCATTCCCTGGGCAGGTCCTGGGTTGCAATTATTCAGGAGATAGTGATGAAATTGGGCACTATCTTTTCCTAGGAAGCGGAGATTTCCACCCTATTGGTTTGGTCCTTCACACTGGGAAACCGTTGGCGATGCTGGACCCGTACACTGGAGGTGCCGAGGAAATGTCATTCCAGAGGATAGAGGGGATACTGAGGCAGCGTTTCGGGCTGATCATGTCTTGCGATGAAGCAAAGACCTTTGGAATCCTAATTGGTGAAAAACCGGGCCAGATGAGAAGGAATCTGGCCCTGAGGATGAAGAGGAAGCTGGAAAAGCATGGCAAGAAGGGTTACTTGCTAGCTTTGGAGCATGTTGGTCCTGATTTAATCGACTTCTATCCAGTGGACGCGTTTGTCAATACTGCATGCCCCAGAATAGCGATTGACGACTCGGTTAGATACGCAAAGCCACTGCTAACTCCATTCGAGCTTGAAGTTGTTCTTGGCGAAAAGAAATGGGAAACAGGATACAAGTTCGACGAGATTCCCTGAGGCCCTCTAGTTTGTAGCCTGTCTGCTACTATAGTCGCAAATAATTCAATTCAAATAGGCGACTGAGTGGAAGATTACTCTTCTTCGTCATCGTCATCGTCACCCAAGAGGGCTTCCCAATCGAGATCATCCTCAGCAGACATGAAGTAAAGTGCCCCCATTGCTACTGCTAGTAAAAATCCGACAATGTCTTGTGTACTAAATCCAGTGTCTGGCCTCATTGCATCCATATCACCAAGTCCAATCAAGTCGATTAGGAACAGTTTTTCGTCACCGCCACCCAATAATCCCGCCATGTTAACAATTACGAAGATTAGGATCGCAGCCGCTCCAATCAAAAGTCCCATTCTTGTTGTGTCGTTTAGTTCTACCATAGTAATTCCTAGCCATCCCTAGAAGCATCGAGTTATTAATGTGAATGGTGAGTTAACATACGAAAATTAGCCTATTATTTGCTATTTGGAGTCCTGGGCATCAGAGCCGGCGCTGAAATTTAGAATCCCGTCATCCATCAAATCGGCCAGAATGTCTTCCATACTCCTGCCAGTCTTTTCAGCAATTGCTTGACTTTGAATTCTATCTGCGTGTTCCCTGGCGGTTTTTGCCTTTCCGGCATCTCCAGAATGGTTCCTCGCGTCCAAAACAGATGCCAAGCCTCTCCAATTTTCTGGATTCTCGGCTTCACTCGATGTTAGTTCCTTCCATATCTCGAGAGCACTGTCAAAGTCCCCTTCTGCAACAAAGCGATTTGCTCTCTCAATTTTCTGATCGCTGCCCTCCGAGCTTGATGCTTGCTTTAGCAACGCATCGAGTTCATCATCCCCTCCTAATGTGTCTTCACTCGTGGTTTCTTCTTTCGATTCAGATGGCGACTCTTCGGCATCGTCGACATCTTCGAAATCATCGAGGTCATCGAAATCATCGAGGTCATCGAGGTCATCGAAATCTGGCAAGTCATCGAGTTCGTCTTCAGCCTCCTTGATTTTCCCATCTGCATCCTTGGCCTTCTTCTCGGCCTCCTTGGCCTTCTTCTCGGCCTCCTTGGCCTTCTTCTCGGCCTCCTTTACCTTCTTCTCGGCCTCCTTGATTTTCTTTTCTGCATCCTTGGCCTTCTGTGCCAAGCGAAATGCAACATGTTCCGGGATCTTCTTTGCCATGAAATCTACCGTTACTCCGGAAGTGCAAATTGCATTTAATTGTGGTCCAGAAGAATTTTCATGCACGAAGAGGGAAAAAATACGCTTTTTCTTACAAACTAAGTCAAGGATTCTGCCTTTTCTTCGCATGCCTTAGCCCTTCCAGAAAGTCCGATCGAAGAAAAATAGGACGAGAAAGCATTCCATGTGTCGGAATCTGATGGGTCTTCAGAAATCATTTGCTTGAGGTTCTTCAAGGCTGATTCGTGATCCCCCCCAATAATCAATTCCAATGTTTGTTCAACTCCATGTTTTTCCTGGGTGTTTTCGGGATTCTCGGCAGCGGAATCTTCCAATATGGCCCCGGCCTTTCCGTACTTCTCCTCGGCCCAGAGTATTAGTTTCGGCCACTTGCCCTGAAACTTGTCAAGTCTCTTGTCTATAGTACCGATCATCTTGTCCAACTCATCGCCTTCAATATTGGATCGGAAAATGGATTCCAATTTAGTGAAGGCTTCTTCGCGGGACATCTCCGCTTGTCCGGATGGCTCTGGTTCCTGCTCGGCTTGTGGGGCTTCTTCCTGGGTTGTTTGTTCTGCGTCTTCCGGCTTTCCGTATTTCTGCTCGGCCCACTTGATGAGGCCGCCCCACTTCCCCTCGAACTTGTCTAGTCTCTTTTCGATGCTGGCAAGGGATTTGGCTAGTTCTTCCCCTTCCATGGCAGACGAGAATATGGCCTCTAGTCTTGCTGCTACTTCCTCCCTTGATTGTGCTGCCGCCATTCGCTCACCTTAATTTTCGCAACCCATATGTTGGTTTTAACCCGCCGATTGCACCTCACTCCTCTTCTTCAGGAAAGTTTCCAGCCTGGTTTAGAGATTCTGACAACCCAAGCCAGTCTTTGTTCTGCTTTCCCTTTCTATGAGTTAGGTTCTTCCACTTGTTGAATGCGACCTTCACATTGCCCTCGTCCAATGAGGCGGCGGCGACATTCATTGAAGCAGCAGCGCCTAGTAGTTTGACTAGATTTGTGAATGATTCGTTGGCTTTGACAGCCCCTCCTTCTATGTCTGATCTCTGATCCCTCTCAGCCTCCCTGATTCCCCCCCAAATCTTCTCGATGAAGTTTCTATTGTCTGGTATCGGATTGAGGATTGCCTTGTCTACCTCTAGGCCCTTCCGAACAAAATAAAGAAATAAGAAGTATAAGAAAAATAACTCCATAATATCAAGAAGGCCCCACTCGAATTCCTGAAAGCCCCAATCGCCATCATGCCTTCCTAAGGACCCCACATTTGTTGTCTCGCCCAAAACATTGTTTGCCATGTCTGCGAATTTGCCCATCTTGTTTGCCGTAGATAGCAGTGCAATTAGCAAGAATAGGATTCCCATTCGAATGGAACGTATGGACTTGACAGCAATCAATTTCCTGGATTTATTTTTACTGAATTGGTTTTGTATTGGCCTATGTACCCATAATGCCACCAGCGTATAAATCAGCGAAGCAACTATTGCATAATCTAAGACTCCGATTTCCAAGTTCCCCCAAATCTCGAAATCGGCACCCTCTGGGATCATAATCTTCTCCTTCCCTTCGGGGATGCTTTCTGGGCTGACGATACCCATTCTAGTTGCAATATTGTCCGAGAATCCGGAGCTATTTACGGACTCGAAGAACGCTAGAATCGTGGCACCGAATAAGCCCAATCTTGTTGGCTTCTTGAACACCCTCTTCAGCACCACGGCACGGCCTCAAGTAACGCTGGTACGCTCGGGCCTATCAAAACACCGAATCAATTAGGGCCAACCGGTAATGCTAGGGTTGATGTTAGCCTGAACCAAATATGTCTAAGAACATCGAAATATGTAAGGAATCATGGCGGACTACCTCGACAGGATTGGGGCAGGCAAGGTTCTGATTTCCAGGGAGCCTTTGTCCTATGACTGGACTCCTCCGGAATTGGTCGGTAGAAAGGACGAGCTTGGCGAATTGGCCTCGATGTTCTTCGGCGTAGAGAATCACAATGTAAGTTGTAGGGCGGTAATTACGGGCAATGTCGGTTCTGGGAAGACAGTTCTGACTCGGAGATTCTGCATGGATGTTGCAGAAAAACTGGAGGGGAAGAGGAAGGTCGCAATCGCGCATGTGAATTGCAGAAGCCACCCCTCCACATCACAGGTTCTTCAGCAAATAGCATCTTCTCTGGACTCTGGGCATCCCGAACGTGGTTTCAGCTCGGGAGAGCTGATTCAGAGCATTAGACGCAATATTCGCTCTCGTGAAAGTCACTTGCTACTGATCTTAGACGAAGTGGACGTCCTAGTGAGGAGGGATAACTCGGACTTGATCTACAAGCTTCTTAGGATAGACGAGGACAAAGAGGGGGAAGGGACGCTATCGCTAATCATGGTGAGTCAGGAAGATTCCCTCTTCACCCTATTTGAGTCTGCGATCAAGTCTCGCCTTGGAGAAAGCAACATACTCCGGATGAGGCCCTACGTGTCGAGTGAGCTAGTCGAAATAGCCAGACAGCGCTACGAGGCGTCCTGTCGGCCAAATTCAGTAAGTGACGGAGTCCTGGACAAGATTGGGATTTTTGCAGAGGAGTCGGGCGGGGACGCGAGGATGGCAATAGAGCTGCTAGACCGAGCGATTGGAGGTGCGGAAAAGGAAGGGAGGGAGAAGGTGACAGAAGATGACGTCGTCCCGAGCAATTCCCGATCCGCCTCAGTGGAGCCAAACCAGGTTGATGGTTTGAAAATGCATCAGAAATTAGTCCTACTTGGAATCTGCAGGAGGCTTAAGAGGGCGGAAGAGATATCCAGTGGAGATGCTAGCAAACTGTATGAGTTGGTCTGTGAAGAGAACAACGAGGCTCCGAAGGGATACACGACATTCTGGAAATACCTCAAGCACCTTGAGTCGGAGGGATTGATTGTGAGCAGGTCCTCAAATTCGAACAGGGGAAGGGGCAGGACGCGTTACATCACTATGCCAAACTCGGTTCCTGCGGTTATTGAAAGCAGGATAGAAAGCGAGCTTCTGAGGAGATAGGCGGCAAGTCGTCTCCGAACCGCTCTTATAGGGGCCTTATGTCGGGATGCCGTCCAAGGTGAGCAAATGGCAGGTGAGCAGTCCTTCAAGGCAGTGGTGAACGACACCAATCCCAAGTCCGGAGGAAAGTCATTCGCAATGGACATCACGGGCTCCAACTACAACCACTTCCTCGGAAAGAAGATTGGAGATTCGGTGGACGGAATGTTCGTCGGGGACGGGGAAGATACCCTGTCCGGATACAAACTGGAGATTACGGGCGGGTCCGATGTCACGGGCAGGCCAATGAGGCCGGATCTTGACGGATCTGGAGTCAAATCGGTTCTAATCACCGCTGGAGTCGGGTACAAGGGCAAGAAATTCGTCAACAAGAATAGCAAAGAGTACCGATACAAGTACGATGGCCTGAGGAGGAGGAGGAACCTGCGTGGCAATGTAATCAGCCAGGAAACACGTCAGATTAACCTCAAGGTAGTCGAATCTGGTAAGCGCTCACTTGCCGCTATAATCGACGGAGAGGAAGCCGCAGTCGAACAGCCCTCTGGTGAAGAGGAGTGACGACTGAGGTGATTGAAGCTGACCAGAGCCAAGAGCAAGCAACCTGAAGTCAATATCGGAATGGTTGGTCACGTCGACCACGGAAAGACCACGTTGACGCAAGCCCTATCTGGAACTTGGACCGATACCCATTCTGAAGAGCGGAAGAGGGGGATTAGCATCAAGTTGGGGTACGCAGATACTTCATTCCACGTTACTTCCGATGGCGAACACTACTCCAAGGGCAAGCACCCGGAGGGGGAAAAGGGCAAGGGTGACTTGCTCAGAGTGGTTTCCTTCGTTGACGCACCGGGGCACGAGACCCTGATGGCAGTAATGATTTCGGGGGCATCGATCATGGATGGTGCATTGTTGCTAGTAGCTGCGACGGAGAAATGCCCCCAACCCCAGACAAGGGAGCACCTGGCAGCCCTGGAGATAGCCGGGATCAAGAATATCGTGGTAGTCCAGAACAAGATCGACATTGTCAGCAAGGAGAGAGCCATGGAGTCCTACAATGAGATACAGGAGTTCGTCAGTGGAACTATTGCCGAGGATGCCCCTATAATTCCAGTTTCTGCGCATCATGACGTGAATCTAGATATCCTAATCGAGACCATTGAGGAGACCATACCGACTCCCGATAGGACTGAGGAGGATGGAGGCTTGATGTACGTCGCGAGATCCTTCGATGTGAATCGCCCGGGCTCCAGGCCTTCCGAAATCAAAGGAGGAGTTATCGGAGGAAGCATAGTTGAGGGCTCTTTCACCCTCGGCGATAGCATCCTAATCGCACCCGGCAGGAGGATACAGGAGGGTAGCAAAACCAGATGGGAGCCCCTCAGGACAACCATAAATGGGATCAAAGGAGGTGGTGAGGACCTGGAGACCGCCTTCTCCGGTGGCCTCTGTGGCATCTCAACGCCGTTGGACCCACTGGCAACCAAAGCTGACGACCTTTCAGGACAAGTGATGGCTAGAGAGGG
Organism: Methanobacteriota archaeon; assembly: GCA_002683155.1. Classification (GTDB taxonomy): domain Archaea; phylum Thermoplasmatota; class Poseidoniia; order Poseidoniales; family Thalassarchaeaceae; genus UBA36. Next base: position 11,217 of record NYST01000048.1, read on the forward strand.
CGAATTGCCCCCGATTTGGGAGGAGTTGAGCCTGGACCTGCAACTGTTGGACAAGATGATCTCGGGTGGCGAGGACGAAGGTGGGATTAGGCCCCTGCAGCCAAACGAGATGCTGATGGTGAATTCCGCCACGGCTACCAGCGTGGGGACGGTCGCCAATATCAAGGGGAAGAAAGCCACACTAAGCCTCAGGCTCCCCATTTGTGCCAAGGAGGGAAGCAGGATCACCCTCTCAAGGAGAATCGGGACCAGGTGGCGCCTGATTGGCCATGGTACCATCTCGAGCTGATCCGATGGTTTCTGTCCTAGTGGATGCCTGCGGGTGGGTTTCTCTGATTGATGCGGGGCTGAACCTGGATATTTCACTCAATGAAGTGGTGGGGAAGGCCGATCTGAAGATTACCACGGGAGTGAGGGAGGAGTTGGATTCACTATCGGAGAGTCGCAGCGGCCTCCTGCTAGACCTATTGTACAGGAGGTCGGAAGTAGTTGATTCGAAAGAAAACCACACGGATGACGCCCTGTTGGCTCTGGCGATCCAGAACAGATGGCCGGTTCTGACTGTTGATAGGGTCCTGAAGAAGAGGCTCGTAGAAGGTGGTTGCTCTTACATCGAAGTCACATCTGGCCCATCTCTGAGGATGGTAGAGTCCTAGGGGAGCGTGAACAGGCGATCGTCGCCATGCCCATCCATCAGCCCGATTCTTACTGCAGCATCTAGCCAAGCATGTGCATAGTTGATTGCTCCGAATGAGCTGACTAAATCCCCCTCGGCTGCGAAATGCCGTGCATCGGCAGCATAATCGTCACACATTCTGAGCATCTCATTTAGCCTATCCTCATCCAACTTGCTTGTGGTCGAAGGTGTCGCCTTCGACCTAGCCTCAGCAGTGAGTGCCAGGTATCTCTCAATTCTCTCTAGAGTGATTGTATCGGACATCTTTACCCCTCGCTTAGCAAGGCACCAGCACCATCGCTTAACCTGAACATCCTACTTCTCCCTTCCTTTCTGACAGCTAGAATGCCCGATTTGTGTAGGGAGTTGTAGATCTGGGAGAGGCGTGGCCTACCTACTTCTAATCGTGCTTGAATCTCAGCATCGGAGGGGGAAATCTCTCGAGATGAGGCCACGGATACTACCAGCCTCTCTGCATCACTCATACTTCCTAGATGGTCCTGATCGACAATATCCTTCGATTCCCAGGAGGGTCCTTTGACGACAATTTTCGGTTCCAAGTTGGAAATCTGTGGCATTTCCTCGATTGAGTCAAGATTCTGAGATTCCTCGAAGGTCTCTTCGATCTCGAATTCGGGCTCGCTGGATAGTTCTGGAAGGGTTTCCTCTAGATCAGAATCAACCGTCCATAATTCTCCCTCTGAGAATAATACCTGCTTCTCCTCGAAAGATTCGTTTTCTGTGTTAATTGACTTGTTATTGTCCCCGAATGGGTTTGACCGGGGCATTTCTTCGATCGGCTCATTCTTTGGAGTCGGTTGAAATTCTTCGATATCTGGTTCCTGAATGGCTACTGAGTGGTCGGGACCTGTGGGCATGGCATCGTTAGTTATCCTGGACCTGTTGACCAGACCAGAGAAACCTCGATTAGGCCCTCTTCCAGGTGGTTCTGTGCCCTCTTCCATCGACAATATTGTCCCTTCATCGGCTGCCCAGCCGGTGATCTTTTCAGGATGATCCGCCATGATTTCACCATCTGACTGAGTTTCATCCAATTCTTCCTCATCAGCTTCATCCACTACTGTTTCTTTCTGAGTGGTTTGCTCATCTGACCACATGTCTTCCGGTTCTACGTCCCAATCTTCATCTTCCCCCCCTTCCTCAACAAATTCGATATCTTCGTCCTCAGGCCAATCTTCAGCAATTTTCTCGGAGACTATGGGCCGGGGTTCATCAGTTGGTTGCTCCAAGGTGCCAAACTGATTTTCATCAAGGCCGTTATCGTCCTCATTTTCCACCTCCTGGTGGCTCCAGCCCCTAAGAGAATCGAGAGTCCCTTCGGAGCCTAGTCCCCTCCTTTCATCAACTAGATTCCTCAGTATTGCTATTACGGACCTAGCATTTCCTCCAGTTCTGGACATGATCGCATCGAGCAGACTGGGATTGATGCGCCACCTTTCATTGGACATCCTGCGAATCCGGAGATCGCTAAGAGATTGGACTTGATCATGGGAAAATGGCTGTACTTTAACCGTCTCGTCGAACACACCCTTGGTAGAATCGTCGATAGAAGCCATTTGGGAGTTGGAAACTGAGACGACCACGAGAGCCCGAAGTCGTTGCAATATTGGTAAAATCAGAGACAGGAATGATGCCAAGTCCACGTGCGAGGGGTAGTCCAAAGCGACTAGGGGCAATGGTCCCGATAGCGTGTCCAAAGTCTCCACAACTCTCTCTACTTTCTGATGCATACTATGTGGTATTTCATGGCCGCAGAATGTAATGGCAAGCTCGTCCAGAGCGCAGTTAAGAGGATCTTCGGAATGCCAATAGGTGCCGACGAAGCGTTCATCGGTCTGAGAGGAAATTGCATTGACCAGGGATGTTCTTCCAGAACCCCTCTCACCAGTAAGCAGAATCATCCTAGGTGACTGGGAGTGCATATGCTCCTTCCACCTAATCAGGATGTCCTCCCTTCCGACTATCTCACTGGCCCTATTCCTCTCTATAGGCCTGGAGTCGAATGGGTTTCCCCGAAGAGTAGGGAGATCTGCCGGGGAAAGGTCGCTCAACACCATAGGCCCTCAGCACCCTATGGGATTCTTAATGTTCACGCATACTCACGCATTGCAGAGTGCCAATTAACGGGTAATTAGCAATAGCGGGGGTTTAAATTTTCCAATAATTGCCTCAGTACCTATTTTTTCCATTTTCAGCATTAACGCAATATTAACGGGTCACTTAAGCGTTAACGAAGCGTTAACAGCCAAATTAACGCATTTTTTGAGAGTCTGCTCGCTCGAAAAAGGTTAGAAGCCCGTTGTCATGCCTCCAGTCTGAGTCATATGCCAATAGAGAATAGTCGCATCGAAGGGTTCTACAAACTATCAGTTTCAGAGAGAAGAGAGCTTCTCGCGAGGATTGCGGAATTAAGCGATGAACAGGTAAATGCATGGGCCAATTCGGGAGAATTGGATGAAGAGTCGGCAGACAGGATGATAGAGAATGTCGTAGGGACATACTCGCTCCCAATAGGCGTTGCAACAAACTTCGTAATTGATGGATCCCACTATGCGATTCCATTCGTCCTAGAGGAGCCAAGCGTTGTTGCTGCAGCGAGTAACATGGCGAAGAGATGCCTTGCCAATGGTGGCTTCATTTCGGATAATGACGATCCCGTCATGATCGGTCAGATTCAAGTCGTAGGTTGTGGAGATCCGAGCGGAGCAATGGATTCAATTATGGCAGCCAAGGAAGAGTTGATTTCTAACTGCAACGAAGTCGACCCCATACTGGTGAAGTTCGGAGGAGGTTGCAGGGACCTGTCCGCCAGGGTAATCGAGACTGGGTCAGGGCCGATGGTGATCGTCCACATCCACGTTGATTGCAGGGACGCGATGGGTGCCAATGCGGTGAACACAATGGCAGAG
>NYST01000049.1 GCA_002683155.1 Methanobacteriota archaeon
GTATCGAGTCCTATCTTTGTTCGTCTTTCCTAGGTGCCCTCGGAGCCTCACTAGGGTCATACCCTACAGCATTGCTAAGCTTCGCTGCTCTGGTTCTGATATTCCTCAGACCGTTCCCGAATCTCCTTGCATCGCTTGATTTGTGGTTGGGGGAGCGGACACGCCGCTCCCCCGAGTTTTTTGTGTGCATCCCAACTTCGCCCATATCTCTCTCTCCTAAGCGTTTGAATCATCTTCGTGTCTGGAGCGCAACTCATCCATGCGCTTTCTCAATAGGTCCACTACAGTGGCACCCTCGATCATCTCCTTGCGGATCATCTCCCTCGCTGATTGCCTCAGTACGACATCTGCAGGCTCGCCGACAATCTTGCAGTAGTCCCTCATTCTGATGGTTAAATCCGGACCTAGATCTACTTCTACTCGATCTCCCTTCCCTGGAAGGTGTGTCGAAAGCATCCTCTTCACTGCCTCTCGAATGACGTCAGACCTGTTTCTCATTCCATCGAAGCCAACGAGTCTGTCTAGTTCCAGGAGGTGATCCTCTGGTATCCTTAGCGAGACCATTGGACTGTTGCCGGGCACCTCCTGTTCCTCCTGAGTCTGCGAGAGACGTGTACAGGATATAATTGTATTGCAATTGAAATGCAATTGAATTACAATAACTAGATTATTGAGATTGCCATTTCGATGCACCTTACGAGCGATTCAAGGCACAGTAGCGTCTGGCATCGCACGGTGCAACTGTGAAAGTCATCAATGATGCAATACATGGCCAATTCAAACTGGAGGGAGTTACCCAGGAACTCCTTTCTACTCCTGAGATGAACAAACTAAGCCACATTAAGCAACTAGGTTTGGCTCATTTGGTTTTCCCTGGGGCCCACCATACGAGGTTTGAGCACTCACTTGGAGCGTCACACATTGCAGGAAGGATGGCAGAATCACTTTCCCTGGAGAAAATTGACAAAGACACATTGCAGGTCGCTGCAATGCTCCACGACGTCGGTCATGGCCCCTATTCTCACACATTGGAGCATATTCTGGCCGATAGAGGGGGAATGGATCACATGGAGGTGACAAAAGGAATTATTCTGGGGGAGTATGATGTGATTGTGGATGGAGAGGGGGAGTCAATAGACGAAAGGAAATCAATTCCAGCCATCTTGGAGGACAATGACCTAGATCCAAAGCTAGTTTCCTCTTTGATAACTGGGCCAGACGCTTCAGGAACTGAGAGGTCTCTACTTAGTTGGACAGAGGGCAGAGAGGATTTTTCTGGAGAAGATAAGACATTGGCACAACTTGTTCACGGGCCCGTTGACTGCGACCAACTCGACTATTTGCTCCGAGACTCGCATTTCACTGGGGTAAAGCATGGGGTGGTTGACCACAATCGACTAATTGAGTGCCTTCGCAGTCAGGGCGGAGACATCGTTGTAGAGCAGGGGGGGCTATCTGCTCTAGAGGGCATGTTGGTGGCCAGGGGCCTAATGTACAGCGCGGTTTACTTCCATAGGGTAACAAGGGTTACTGAAGTGATGCTTTCTAGAGCCGTAGAAAGGGCAGGAGACGCTTTACCGGATTCTCTAGATCTTCAGAGGAGAGTCGATGCAGAGATTTGGGGCTCTTTGGATAAGGCTGGTGGTTTCTCTAGGGACATGATCACTCGGCTTAAGTATCGAAATTTGATGAAAGTCTGCCTCAGCCGGAGGAAGGATGATTTGGATTCTGAGCAGATAGCAAAACTAGCATCAATAGCCAATGATTTGAGTGTCAGGAGGGAGATCGAGGACGATATAGCATTCCGTGCAGGACTGGAACCCGGATACGTTGCGATAGACGTTCCGAGCGTCAAACTCCTTCTTTCTGAACCTAGGATGGCTCAAGTTGATGTCAAGGTAGTTGGTGATGATGGAAAGACCCGATGGCTCAAGGAGTTCACTCCTATGGCCGAGGCACTTAGGAAGAGACAGGTCAGTCAAGAAGCAGTATACGTGATGACTTTGTCGGGGAACGAAAAAAGAGTGGCAGAAATAGCAAACCAGATTCTGTTCGAATAACGCCTTCTTGCCTGATTGTCTACTTGGAACATTGAAAAGGGGAACATACGGATGGCCGCCCGCCCACATAGGGGCTCAACATAATCGTTGGTGACCAAATGGACAATGCGATAAAATCAGTATACGAGACAGTGAAAGCAAGAGACCCGAACCAGCCAGAGTTCCATCAGGCAGTCGAAGAAGTCCTCGACAGCCTTGGGCCTGTGATTTCCGAGTACCCGGACTACATTGATGTGGTCAAAGGGATGGTTGAGCCAGAGCGGGTGATTCAGTTCAGGGTTCCATGGTATGACGATGAGGGCAATCTCCACGTTAATCGAGGTTTCAGAGTCCAGTTCAACAGCGCAATCGGACCATACAAAGGTGGACTAAGGTTTCATCCAAGCGTCAATCTATCGATCCTGAAGTTCTTAGGTTTTGAGCAGGTATTCAAGAACAGCCTAACCGGATTGCCAATGGGCGGGGGCAAGGGTGGTTCCGACTTCAATCCAAAGGGAAAGTCGGACTCGGAAGTAAAGAGGTTCTGCCAGTCATTCATGAGCGAGCTATGGAGGCATATTGGTGCTGACCTCGATGTCCCTGCTGGTGATATCGGAGTAGGTGGCAGAGAGATTGGATACCTTTTCGGAATGTATAGGAAGATGGCAAACGAGTTCACAGGGGTTCTAACCGGCAAGGGTCTCTCTTACGGAGGTTCTCTGATAAGGCCCGAGGCAACTGGCTACGGCTTGGTTTACTTCGCCAGGGAGATGTTGGCAACGAAGGGCAAGTCTTTCGACGGAGCAACAGTCGCAATCAGCGGCTCTGGAAATGTAGCCCAATTCGCCTGCGAGAAGGTCCTAGACCTCGGCGGAAAGCCAGTAACAATGTCAGACAGCAGTGGCTACATCTACGATGCCTCCGGCATCGATCGCGATAAGCTTGCTTGGATCATGGATCTCAAGAACAACAAGAGGGGACGTATCAAGGAATTCGCAGAACACTTCGACGGGGTCGAGTTCACCGAATCAAAGCCAGAGCCAAATCATAACGAGTTATGGAGCACAAAGGTCGACGTCGCCCTTCCCTGTGCAACTCAGAATGAAGTAAACGGGGCAGAGGCTCAGATGCTCGTAGAGAGTGGTGTAATTGCCGTTGCAGAGGGTGCAAACATGCCTTGTACACCCGAGGCAGTCGAGGTTTTCCTTGAGAATGGAATACTCTTCGCTCCCGGAAAGGCTAGCAATGCCGGAGGAGTCGCAACTTCCGGTTTGGAGATGAGTCAGAATAGCCTGAGGATGAGTTGGACCAGAGAAGAGGTAGATCAGAAGCTCGAGGGAATCATGGTGAACATCCACAAGAACGCCTTCGAGACGGCTGAGAAGTATGGCATGCCCGGTAACTACGTCGCGGGAGCAAACATCGCTGGATTCCTTAAGGTCGCAGAGTCTACAATGGCCCAGGGGATCCTCTGATACTACTCGCCTAGGTCTTCTTCTCTCCCATTGTAAATTGAGAGTAGCAAGTAGCCCCCTGCCGAAGTCGCTATCACCAAGGCGATCAAGGCTGGAATGATAGTGGCCTCATCATCAACATCGGCAATTACCCAATTCACTATGTTTTGACTATCCCTCTGCCCTCCTCCGAAAGCAAACTCGTCAACCAGTTGAGTGGGAGTTAGTATCCTGCAAGAGATTGAATCATCGCCTGGGACGGATACTCTCCAACTGAAAGAAATCTCAGCTTGCTCTCCCGGACCTATGACCGTATTGGGGAAAGATGGCGAAATTTGCGAGGTTGCGTTGGTGCTGACATCCTCACAATTGAGTGCCAATGATGCTGCTGCAGAACCGGAATTCAGAATTACGCCTTCAACATTAACCGAATCACCCACTGTGGCTTCGCTCAGTTCCCCCTCTTCCCCCATCACAACCAAGCTAACCCAGGACACCATCGGAGTTCCGCTTTCGACTACTACTTCCGAGTCCCATGTAAGTTCGAATTGACCCCCTCCATAGTCCCCTATGCCGGATTCCTCCGGATTCCATGCAGTTCTGTAGTCTGTAATGGTGACAATGGCTTGCTCACTCCAGATTGGGTTTTCCTCCCAAGTGTTGTCTTCTGACCATGCTATCTCGACCACCCTCTCCCGTCCACCATCGATGAATGAAACACCCATTTCGTTACTGAAGTTTGAATAGCTAGGAAATTTGTACATCCCAGTGATATCGAATTTGACGAACATCGCATCGAAGGAAAGGCTCTGATCGGATATTCTCCTCTCCCACTTGTCGGTCAATCCGCCGGAACCGCTCACATCATCTCCCCAGACGATTGATGAGTGTGCTCTGGCCCTGATGTCATGGTCATCTGTGCTGTTTGTGAATTGCGTATTCCCTCCTAGGTGGATTTCTGCATCATCGCTAGCCAATGTGATCGGTCCGACCCTATCAATGGAGGAATCGTTGATGTGAATACTTCCCGATGTGGAGATATGTCCTCCGAATAGCGAAGAGGCATTTGCCCCCATGGAGCCATCAATTTCGATAGTGAATCCAGGTTCGCCATAAACCATCATATTTCTATGGGGGAAATCTGCGGCATCGGACCAGACTCTCTCCTGTCCCGCCTTCTCAACACTGATCTCACTAAGTGAAATCGGATGGCAAAGTGGACCAGTCAAACCCACCCAAGTATCAACTGGGCCGTTTCCTAGAGGAATGAAATCCTCCTCACCACTCAGTTCCTTAGTATCGTCTCCAAAGTGAGCAACTACGCCATCAAGCGTGAATCCTTGAATCGGACGTACGTACATCCTGACATTCTGGTTGGAAGATGAGGAGGCCAATACTGCTGATCGATTCCCTTCATCACAATATCCGAACCCTGCCAATCCAGATGGCGGATGGCTTGCACTTAGTTCCGAATTTTCTAGATTCAATGAGGATGTTGAATCAACATAGATGGAGACTTCATTGCTAATTTCTACTTGTGAATTCACAAAAGAAAGTGAACCGCCATTTACAATTCTTACATTCTGCGTCAGAGTCACTTCGTCCGACCAAGTCATATTCGACTCGATGATGATGTCATCTCCTTCTGCTACAGAATTACTTGGAATGGCGGATACTGAAAATATTAGGATGAGGCACATCAATATCGGTTTTCTACTGTTCATTGATGCCTCGTCCAGACAGAGGGCCATGAATATCACCCTCCGAGGCTCAATATCTCTCACGTTTACATCACACCGAAATCGTGCGAAGGTTCATCCTCCGAATTTCTCTGCCAAGGCCATGTCTTCGGATGCACTTCCTTGGGAAGACCCCCTAATTGCGCCTCTTCTTGTACTCTGGTTATACTTGCCCGGTTATCTTTCGAACACTGCAGCTATGCTTGGCGGTAAGTGGATTCCCGATTTGACAGGGATTCCAGTATTCACCATCGATGGCGGGAAAGTGATGTCGGATGGGAATAGAGTATTGGGGGATGGCAAGACATGGAACGGACTGATTGGGGGGACCGTAGGAGGTGGGCTATTGGGAATGCTCACTCATGCCATTGCCAAAGGGAACCCAATTGACTCGGCACCATTCCTCGACCCCCTATCGTCATATGGGACGCATTCCTCTGAAATATCGGATGCTTGGTTCTACTTTGGTGAAGGCCCAGCAACCGCATTCGCAATGGGGTGCATTCTTGGATTCGGATGCATGGTCGGTGACTCGATGGGTTCTTTCGTCAAGCGTAGACTCGGTCACAAGAGGGAAGGAACCACGAGCTCAAAGGCCCCATTGCTGGACACCCTGCCCTTCGCAGCATCGGCCTTTGTCTTTGGCCAGTTGCTACTCGCACCTTCCATCGTGAGTAGTTCGGACCTCCTCATGGGCATGGTTATCCTTCTCCTCGCCACCCCAATTCTCCACAGATCTTTCAATATCATAGGATTTCGATTGGGCCTAAAGTCAGTGCCTTACTAGTAATACTTCATGTGCAACCCATTATCATCTGAATAGCGAGCGAGAAACATGGTTGGAATGGATGTACTAGTGGTCGGTTCCGGGGGCAGGGAACACGCATTGGCAATTGGGCTTTCTCAGAGCGAGTCAGTCTCATCTGTACATTGTGCCCCTGGTAATGCAGGCACATCGATTGTGGCGACCAACCACAATATTCCCGTTTCTGACATCGATGGAATCGTCAATCTAGCAATAGATCTGGGCGTTTCATTGGTTGTTGTTGGTCCCGAGGCACCCCTGGTGAATGGCCTTTCGGACATGCTAAGGGGGGAATCAATACCTAGTTTCGGCCCTCACTCGGAAGGTGCTCTTCTAGAGGGTTCGAAGACTCATGCAAAGACAGTAATGGAATCACTGGGAGTCCCAACCGGGAGATTCGAGAGAATCGACGAAATTGACTCCATAGAGGAAAGCTTGGATTCATTCACACCGCCGTGGGTAATCAAGAGGGACGTACTTGCCGGCGGCAAAGGAGTCACTGTAACATCCTCCAGAGAAGATGCTCTTGATGCACTGAGAAATGCTATTCAGACTGACGGTTTCGTACTCATTGAAGAGCACCTCTCTGGAGAGGAAGCCTCCGTCCTGGTCATTATGGACGAGTCCGGTTATGTGATGCTTCCAGCGAGCCAGGATCACAAACGGGTTGGGGATAATGACGAGGGCCCAAATACCGGCGGTATGGGTGCATACGCCCCAGCTCCAGTCGCGACTCCTTCAGTTTTGGCCCGAACCAGGTATGAGATAGTGGAGCCTATGCATCACTACCTGAGAAACTCGGAGGTCCCATATCGTGGTTGTCTATATGTCGGCCTAATGATTGATGAAGACGGGGCCCCAAGCGTTGTAGAGTTCAATGTGAGGCTTGGAGATCCAGAGGCGCAAGTTACTATTCCATTGATTAAGTCGGATTTGGGCCTGACTCTTCTTGCAGCGGCTCAGGGAAATCTTGCCGAATTCGAAGTCGAATTCAAGAACGTCCATGCAGCAACAGTTGTGTTGGCATCGGAGGGATATCCCGGAAACGTCTCTTCAGGAAGGGTTATTCAGGGATGGGACTCAACAATAGATGAGGGGCAGGTTCTAGGCTTCGTGCATCTCGCTGGTGCGAAAAGAAACGACTCTGGAGAACTAATTTCAACTGGTGGCAGGGTACTTTCAGCAACAGGCATAGCCCCCACCCTAGGTGAGGCGCTAGATGCATCATACCAGATTATCGAGGGGATTGATCTCGAAGGTTCTCACTATAGGGGGGACATCGGTTTTCGCGCTCTTCCGTGACAAAAAAACACTCCAATGTGGGAGTTCTTTTTCCACTACGTTCTACGAACGGTTAAAACAAGCGTTTTGGTCGGCGCGATGCTGAGTCATTGGCAAATAGGTCCGGTGTATGGGATGGAAGATGAGAAAGATAGCCTTCAAGACGGCCAATTCAACAACCTTGTTGCACCAGTGGCCATCACTTTGGCACTAATCGGTTTGACTATCGTCGCTTCTTCACTGGAGGGCAGAGAAGTTGACGGAGACTTCATCTCTACTGTTTCTCTAATCTCACTTTCTGTTCTAGTTCCTGCTTGCGTTGGAAGGTCCTCTGGCATTATCCCATTAGGTTCGGGAGTCATCCGTATTGGTGCGATAACTCTTGGCGCAGCACTCATTGGGTTGATAGCAAACTCAGTAGACCCAGAAAACTTCAGCCATTTATTCGTAACAACATTCGTCTTCGTCGGATTCGTCACGGCAGCATTAAACGAATCAGAACGGTTTGAGGAGGCTTCGGTCTTCCTCTCAGCAGTCTTAGGGATGCGTCTTGCAGCATTCTATGCCGGTGGGCTCATTATAGCTCAAAGTGAATCTCTTGCCGTTATTGACACGGTAAGGGATTCAATCGGCGCAGCGTTCTTCGCATTCTGGCTCTCTTCAATTTCTCTTGGTTTCCTAGTGATGGTCGCACTAAGGGGCGTAATCGATAACAGGGGCAAGGGAAGCCTGATGTCCAGCCTTCCAAGCATTAGAGAGAATCCAGAGTTAGGGGTATACTCTGCCCTAGTCTTCGCTAGTTTCCTCATACCTCTAATTTGGATCGGACAAATAGAAACCCTGCAGGCCTATTCACAGCAAAATCACATTGGCGTTACGTGGGCCTCATTCTCGGCTTTGGTGATTTTCACTCATGCATTCTTCAGAGCAGAAGGGTGGCATGTTTTGGGGGCACTACTTGCTGTAAACTGGATAATTTACACAATTGGCCATATTCATGAGATTGGTAACGAACTGCCATCAATATTCTCCGAGGACGGATTCATCGGTTCCTTCACCTGGTTCTTTTTGTGGTTCTGGATGAATTTCTTCGCTGTCTTCTTTGCTTCCAGAGGAGTTTTCGGCGATATTGCTCCAAAGAGGGAGAAGAGCGGCTTCAGAGTCTGGTGGAGGGAAAACTCGTACCCGGTAATGATAACTCTTGCATTCTTGATTGCACTCATAGTTAGGGCTGCATGGAATGTGATCCCAGCAATGAACGCGAATGGAACTGGTCTATGGGATATGACAGGGGGTTCAGACCCATGGTACATGAAGAGGGTCGTTGACTACGTAATCGCAGAGAGGAGCCATCTGATTTTCGATCACGATAGGGCCTATCCTTCTGGGGGGATTAACCCAAGGCCACCACTCTTCTCTTGGTCACTTGCCTTGGGTGGCTTGGCGCTGTCTTGGATCCTTGAGATGCCAGCTGACCAAGCCGTTTGGTGGGCGATGTCGTCCCTTCCAGCAATTTACGGCGCCCTCATAGTTCTCCCAATTGCTGGAATAGCTACACGCGCTCATAGCAAGAGGGCCGGCATGATCGCCGCATGGCTGATCGCACTAATGCCGGGGCACATGAGTCGCTCAACATTCGCAATGGCCGACCACGACTCATTCGCGATGCTTTTCTTAGCAATCGCATTCTACTACTGGATCCGGGCAATCGAGAAGATAGACCACAACAAGGTCTTCGAGACAACTAGTGCAAACCCCCTATACATTATTGCTGGAATGAGGGAGACATGGAAGAGGAACCCATCATTGATGGCAAATGCTTCGATGGCTGGAATCGCATTCTCAATCATGGCACTTGGTTGGAAGGGGTTCGTATACGGGCCAGGGATACTATTCCTCGCGTACTCATTCCAGGTTGCGATAAACATATTCAAAGGAAGAGATAGTCTACAATTCACCTCTGCCGCGCTTCAAATGATGCTTGTTGCCATACTCATACCCGCTCCATTCTATGCATGGCCGGGAATGAACCTTCTTTTCGCACCGAGTGGGATGCAGCCCATGTTCTACATCATCGGTTTCACATTTGCCATGGGATGGGTATCTAGCTCATTCAGGGACAAGCCTTGGTTACTAGTAGTTCTAGGGGGCAGCGCACTATTCGGCTCAATTCTCGCATCGTTATACATTCTTCAGGCACGGGATCTCTTCAATGGGTGGGACATCCTCTTCACTGGTGGATTCTACTTCTCAAAGAACAAAATCTTCGGTACCATAGGTGAGGCACAGGCTCCAGAGAGAGGAGTTCTTTTCGCATCCTATGGCCCTATAGTGGCCCTGATAGGGATTGGATGCGCATTCTTGCTATTGTGGAGGGGTAGCAGGAAGAACAAGTCAGAACTAACCCTTCTGGGACTTTGGACCATTATTGCCACATACATGGCATGGTCCGCCGGACGTTTCATCATCAACGCAACTCCAGCAATGGCAGTAGTTGGGGGAATAGGCATCTCAATGCTTTGGGGTGCTGCAAGTTTGCCATCTTTCACAAAGGTATGGAGGAACTCGGGAATCGGCACTCCAAGGACACGTTTCAGGTCTCTTTGGCCTGCTACAAAGGCCCGCCCAGGTGTTCCTGCCATGTTGATGGTATTGCTCCTCATTTCATCCCAACACGCAACTTATGGGATTGATGCCGGAATACCAAGGGGGGACCAGTCTGCAAACGAAATTGACCAGAGCTTGTACGATATCGTCCCGGACATTCTGAGGCAGGACTTGCTAGGGCTGTTCTCAGTGATGAACAGCGACGCTTACGATCAAAGTGACTCTGGCCTATGGTACATGGGCACCTTCGGGCCAAGTTTCAATTCTCAGGGTTGGAATGATGCTTACGATTGGCTTTCGCAGCAAGATAGCGACACTCCATTTAGCGATCGTCCAGCCTTCGTTTCTTGGTGGGACTACGGATTCCAGGCCTTAGCTTCTGGGCAGCACCCTACTGTTGCTGACAACTTCCAGTCTGGAATCCCAAACAGTGGTGCAATGCTACTTTCGGGCGGTCAAGAAGACACACTTTCTTTGTTTATCGCAACCTTGGCCATGGGGGACAAGCGCATCAATGGCCAACTTGGCGATTCATTCCTCGAGGTCCTTGGGAATCACATGTCCCCAGAACAGGTCCAAGAGTTCCAATCCATCACTTCCAACACCAACAGGGGCTTCGTAGAAGATCGTTTGATGGCAGTAGTTGCAGAATATGGCGATGCAGAATTGCTAATGGGGAACCCACTGGATAGTAATGGCCTCATATGCATCGAAAGTTGCTTGCCCACCTATGTCGTAAATGTAAACGGTGAACAATTCGGCGACCCAACTACCAATTCCTCCGAGGCATTGTCTCTCTTCGACGAGGCTAGAGGTTCATCTTCAGCCTTCGAGTTGGCCGATTTTGATGACGCGAGCCACTATGACATGGCGGGATATAGGTACACCAGGGATATTATCGATGACTATGATGATCTCTCGACCGGACTCCACAGAAACAATGCTAGGTTTGGAATGGCCCGTGCTTTCCTAATAACAGCATTTTCGCTCGAGGTCCTTGTACAGATCTATGACGGAGTCTCTTCAATCGACTCATACGAGGTCTCAGATTACGATGAGTCGCATGGAAGCACAACTTCGAGGAACCACGAGATAAGGTACTTTGCAGTAGATAACCGGCTGTACCCTCTAGGTGGCAAGTATTACCAGGACTATCAGTCCTACCACAGGGGACAAACGACTGGAATCTTCCACGCCCCAACTCATCTTTCCGGACTCGATCTCGATTCATACATTACGACAACCTACGAGACGAATCAGGGACTAATGTCTCCCGAGGATTTCCAAACAAAATACTTGGAGGACCTGAAGGCGCAGGCCTCTGGAGCATCAACAGGCGAAGACATGATTCAGATGACGGATATGGACTATCAGCATCTAGAAAGCTTCTTCGATACGATGGTCGCAAGGACATATGTTGGTTATGGGACTTCCACTCTAGGCCTTCCATCGATTAGCGGTCAGTTGGGAGACGCAGATACTCCTTCAACTTGGATTCTTCCAAATTCAATTACTGGGACCCCGGGCAGCTATCTGCAGGGGGCAATGGCGCTTCCAGGTGCTATGATGAATCACTTTGCTCTATCAAACTGGTACGACCCCACAAATGGAACTTCCTGCGAACAAGTTCAAATTTCTGGCTCTGGAACATCTATTGAGGGCAATAACCAACTTTCCGATGTCTCATTATATTCGGCCGACACCCTCTCATCGAGTTGGACACAGATTCAGTATGGGGGTCCTTGGGAGGTCTCTCATTCCGACCAAGGAGCCATCCCAATAGGTGCTTCAACTACCAATTTTGATGCAGACGAAGAGACGCTAACAATCAACAAGCCGGCTACATCTTCGGAAAACAATAGTGAATTTGTCCTGACAGGAAAGGCGGACAAGTTCTGCGGCTCAATTTATGACTCCAACAGGAACGTAAAGATTCTGAAATACTACAGCGGAGCAACTCTGCAGGGATCAGTCACATTAGAGGGAGTCGGCCCAGTCCCCAATGCTAGGATACTAATTGAGAGGGACGCTTTCAGTGGGGATGAGTCTGCGGATATCGATGGCAATGTAGTTGATAACGACTCCAGGACATACTGGATTCCAATCGGTAGTACACAAGCGGACGAGAATGGTCACTTCTCATTCATAGCCCCCGCAGGAAAAATCCGCGTTTCGGCTTTCA
>NYST01000050.1 GCA_002683155.1 Methanobacteriota archaeon
AGAAAGAAAAGAATCAGCCGACTTTTCTAAAATTGAAGGTGATGATTGGTGGGAGAAGGGGTACGAGGGCGAAGCAGGAAAGCAATCTGTGACATCAGATTCGGCAGCGGAATCATGCGGAAACGCACATTGCTCTAATCCAGTGACAGCCTTCGATTTTCGTTGCTTCACATGCCGCAAGAGGTTCTGCCAGGATCATGCGGGAGGAAACATCGAGTGCAGCGAGTGCTCAAAGTGAATCAGAGGAACACGCTCTTCTTGTGCGTGGATGATCTGGGGGAAAGTCCCGCTTGCTTGATTTCTAGGACCATCTGCTTGCCGCTTCTGCTGTGCCCGTACTGAACCTCGCCGGGGCTCACCTTCCAGTTCCACTGCCGCTCGAAGACCTTTGCATCCTCCATGTTGCGACAAAGCTTCCTGGGGACTGCATGGAACATCGAAAGGACGTTCCTCCTCCTCCTGAAGTACTTGCCAACTACCTCGGGGAGCAAGTCGCTTAGCCAAGTCTCGCTCACCACCTTGACCTGTCTCTGGATGACGTACCGAGGATTCTCCAGGGGTCCGAGAACCTCTTCCATAGCCTCTGCGAAGATGGCTGACTCTTTCTCAGATGCCCCCTCAAGATACGCCCTCATCCATCCTCCCCCCCTGCTTCCACCGCCCACCTTAGCATCGAACCCGATGTGGCCTAGTGCCTGCAGTGAGGATGCGACAGCGTCCGCAATCGCAAGGACAAGAGACTCATCGGACCATTGGGCCATCCCGATCCTTTTTGCAGCCGGGAAACCTCCTCCAAGATCTCCGCCCCTGACCTCAATTGCTTCTCTTGGGACAGCGTTGAAGGCCTCTCCTATGGCCCATAGTTCACGGGTCCTCTCTCTGTTCCTGGACCTCATCAGCATCTCCTCATTGAACACGTCCATCGCCTCGGATACTCCCTCCGGACGAGCCTCTGTGAATGCAGCGTGGACGTGCCCGACACCCTTCTCTATTGCACCATCATCACAGACTCCGTAGAGCTGCTTGTGCTTCCTCTTGAATCTCAGGTAGTCGTCAAAACCCTTCTTGAACTCGTCAGCCAGGCAAACGATGTCCCAGTTGTTTGCAACCTTCTCTGGCCAATGCTTGTCTAGCCTGAACGACCTCCCACGGAGTTGGTTGATGCTCATGCTGGTGGTAACCGTTGTCAGGTCCACTAGTACATTGATCCTGCTTGCATCCCATCCCTCGCCCAGAAGCCCCCTTGTCCCCACAAGGCATTTCGTCACGCCCTCCTGGAACATCTCTGTAATCATCATCGTGTAGTATCTAGGCAACCAGTCCTTTCCCTTGCCTCTGATCTCGAAGTACCCCCCATTCTCGATATAGTCGAATTTGATATCCAAGCCCCTGGAATCTACCCATTGCTCGAATCTGGGGAATATTCTCTCCAACAGGTCGTCGTCGACAAGCACAGTGGTGCCCGTCATTAGCACTGGGTCTAGCCTGTCTGTCGATTCGTTACCGAGAACAGCCCTGTATGCAGCCACTGCTCCTCCTGCCTCTTTGTCCAAGACTCCCTCGACAAGGGCCGTGGCAGAAGTCTTCTCGAAATCAGTGACGATTACTGCCCTGATTTCTGGACCCAGCGCCTGCATCTCAGATTGTAGTATGTCTCTGAGAGCACCGTACTTGGCGGAACCGTATGCCATAACCCTGCCAACCGGGGAGGCACAGGCCCTGACACCCCCCTTGGTGATCTGGATTCCGAGCATCCTGAGCTTCTTTTTCGCTTCCTCGGCAAGGGCATGGTCATCCTTGCTTTCCGACCTCATCAGGCCGTTCCTGATGTACCGATCGAGTATCGTAATCAGGGTATCCATGGTGTTCCCTGCATTGACTAATTCGGATGATGGCATCGGGATGCCATCCGGCAGGCTTAGCCCCCCCGATGCCAGATAACCTCTAGCTGCATCCGCTAGGGATGGATCGCTTCGTCTGAATGAATTCCAGTCCTTCGCCTTCCGACCCGGAAGTGACAGTTCGTCCAGAACAATTGCCAGCCAGACCTCGAGACGAGGGACCCTGCCTCTGGGGTCATCGGGCCCCATTCTAAGCGCCTTGACCAATGATTCGAAGTCCTTATCCACATTCGCAATGTATTCCAACTCGTCAGGGGACGGGCGGACGAAGTAAGCCAAGTCCTGATACGGGGACAGGTTACCATCTCTGACTAATGCGGGTACGGGGACTTCGTAATCCACTTCTCCGAAGAGATCAAGATATCTGCCTATTGAAGGCGAATCTCCCTCTTCCGGCGGGGTTGCAGTGAGTCCTAGGATGATTGGGTTTCCGAGGAATTCCCTCGCCTCGATGAGAACCTTGCCCCAGTGGTCCATCAGGTGGTGGCACTCGTCGAGGATGATCAGGCCAACTCCAACTTCGGATAGCCTCATCAGATTCTCTCTTGCCGACTCGTGAAGCACCCATAGCGCATTGCCGTGATCGGCTAGAGAGTCCCTAACCTTCTTCCGATAGTGGCTCATTGTCTCGGCATGATACTCGGGGTTCTTCTGCTCGAGGTCGTTGATCCACGCCATCGCGCTCTCCGAGTCTTCTGCCTCTATCGTTCCGGACTCAGATGGGGTCATCAGTTTCGAAACCCACATCTCAATTGCCGCCCCGTCTAGGTCATCACCACCTCTCTTGGGGAGGGTTACCGACTGGTACGTCAGTGAAGTTAGGATTCCGGGATTCTTCGGGTCAGTGCCAATCTCTGACTCTCTCCCATCTAGGTGGAAGAGCTCCTTTGCCCTCTCGATCCATTGTGCCTGAATCGCAGAGTTAGGACTGAGAACGAGAGTTGGCTGTCTGACCAGATCAGACCATGCATATAGCCCCAGGACCGTCTTTCCTGAGCCGGGCGGAGCAACGATAAGGAACTCCTTCGACCCCTCATCTAGGTCTCTTTTGATGACACTAGATGACGCGATTTGGGAAGGTCTAAGACTTCCAGAGAATCTGATACCACCAAAATCATCAGGCATAATCAATCATCCAAAAGAGAGGCATGATCAACAATTTTGCCAGACATTACGGTTCCCTCTGGAACGCTTACTCCGTTGCCAATGAGACACCCATCGAGTACACTTCCTGCTCCAATTTCGACGTTATCTAGTATTACAGAATCTGTTATTGTGGCCCCTTCCGATATAACGGAAGAAGAACCGACAGAACTCCTCGAGACCATGCCCAAGTTCTCCGAGTTTTTGCCGAACCAAGAGTCGCCTTGCACCGTCCCGCTGGAGAATCTACTTTCAGAAATGCATACTTGAGTAGCCTCAATGAAAGAACCGGGCGTGCCTGCATCCACGAACCATCCCTCGTAAGGGAAACCATTCAGGCCACCAGTTTCAGCAAGATCCTCGTAGATGTCTCTCTCGATGCTGTGGGCACCATTTGGCATCAGGTTGAAGATCTCAGGTTCTATGATGTAAGTTCCCGCATTGATGAGATTGGAGTACGCCTCCTCGATCGGGGGCTTCTCTTGGAATCTCATTATCTTCCCACTCTCTTGCCGGAAATCTGCCACTCCAAAACGAGATGGGTCCTCAACCTCCCAGAGAGCGATGGTAGCAATCCCTCCGTTGCTTCTGTGGAAATCCAGCATCTCTTCGACTCTCAGACTTGTGATCAGATCGCCATTGATGACGCAGAAAGTACCACCAGAGAGGTGAGGCTTGCAGTTTGCAATGGCACCCCCTGTTCCAAGAGGCTCAGTCTCTTCGATAATCTTGACCTCATATGGGAGTGGGGTGTTGGCAAAGTGGGAGCGCATTTTCTCAATGCCATAACCAGCTGCAATTAGGACTCTATCGACTAGGGATTCCGGCAGGATCTCTACCACGTGCTCTATCATCGACTTATCCAGAATAGGGAGGAGTGGTTTCGGAATGCTTTCGGTCCATGGCCTCAACCTAGAACCGAACCCCCCAGCAAGAACCACAACATCCATGACTCGTCCAGAACAACACTGCATTTCATCGCTTCGCGACTCTTCTTCGGAAGACTGTCATCCGCACCCTTCAAGTCCATACCTCGGCTGGGTCATCCAATGAACATTCACGAGTACCAGGCAAAGGCCATGTTCAGAGAGTCGGGAGTGTCAGTTCAGAGTGGAGTTCACTGCACTACAGTCGAACAAGCACTAACTGCATACGACTCGCTGGGTTCTGATGTAGTCGCGGTGAAAAGCCAGATTCACGCTGGAGGAAGGGGCAAGGGTGATTTGTTCTGCCCCGAATCTGGGGAGTTGGTGATGCATGGAGGGGTGAAGGTTGCCTTCTCCAGGGATGAAGTGGAAAACTTCGCCTCAAACATCCTAGGCCAACGGCTCGTGACTAAGCAGACGGGCCCATCTGGTAAGATAGTCAGCAACTTGTACGTAGAATCGGGCTGTGACATTGTCCACGAGTACTATCTTGCTCTGCTTGTCGACAGGGAAGAAGACTCGATTCTAGTCATGGCTTCCACCGAGGGTGGCATGGATATCGAAGAGGTCGCTGAGACTTCCCCGGAAGCAATCCACAAAGCATGGTTCGACCCATCGGATGGACTGGATGAGGAAGTTGCAAACTCTCTTGGAGATTCAATCGGCCTATCCGGCCCCTCCCGAGATTCATTCGCAGCAATGGTCGCCTCTCTAGCCTCACTGTTCATCGAGAAGGACTGCTCGATGATTGAGATTAATCCACTCGTCAGAGATGGGAATGAATCCATGGTAGCTCTTGATGCGAAGGTCAGCTTTGACGAGAATGCCGGATTCCGGCACCCCTGGAGGGAAGATCTCAGAGACTTGTCAGAGGAGTCAGATGTGGAAGTTAGGGCGCATCAACACGGACTCTCATACGTCGATTTAGAAGGCAACATCGGTTGTTTGGTCAATGGTGCAGGTCTGGCAATGGCTACTATGGATGTAATCAAGTTGTATGGCGGAGAACCTGCAAACTTCCTAGACATCGGAGGGGGGGCTGATAGCGAATCGATCACTGCAGCATTCGGGATAATTCTGGAGGACTCACGTTTGGAGGGAATCCTAGTCAATATCTTTGGAGGCATTATCAGATGTGACATGGTTGCAAGGAGTATAATTGAGGCATCAGAGAAGACCGGTCTGAAGATTCCTCTGGTGGTGAGGTTCTCAGGCACTAATCACGAAGAAGGGAGAAAGGTTCTGGAAGAATCGGATCTCGATGTGATTACTGTCAGCACCCTGGGAGATGCCGGAGAGGCAATAGTCAATGCAATAGGGGGGAATTAGAAATGAGTATTTGGATTAACGAGGAGACTAGGGTCCTGGTACAGGGAATAACCGGTAGTCAAGGAACATTCCACGGGACAAGAATGGTCGAATACGGAACCGACATTGTCGGCGGTGTGACTCCGGGAAAGGGGGGTCAAGTTGTAGAGTTGCCAGGAAGATCAGTCCCAGTTTTCGATACGATGTCAGAAGCGATTTCCTCCACTGAAGCAGAGGCCAGTGTAATCTACGTCCCAGCCCGATTCGCAGCCCCTGCAATAATCGAGGCGGCCGACTCATTCTACGAATTGAACGGGGGTGGACTAATTGTTTGTATCACAGAGGGAATCCCAACACTCGACATGGTGAAGGTGGTTTCTCACTTGGAAAAAAGGCCTGGTGTTAGGCTGATAGGGCCAAATTGTCCAGGCATCATCTCACCTGGGTCCAATGGAGGGTGTAAGATAGGAATAATGCCCGGTTACATTCACGCCAAAGGTAGGATTGGTATCATCTCCAAGTCGGGAACACTAACCTACGAGGCCGTCGCACAAACGATGAGCGTTGGAGAAGGACAAACGACCTGCGTCGGGATTGGTGGAGACCCAGTAAATGGCACCGGTTTTATTGAGTGCCTAGAAGCCTTCGAGAACGACCCCGATACTGATGCAGTGGTAATGATCGGAGAGATAGGGGGAACTGCGGAAGAGGAGGCAGCAGCATGGTCCAAGGAAAACTTCTCCAAGCCTCTTGTCGGATTTGTTGCAGGG
>NYST01000051.1 GCA_002683155.1 Methanobacteriota archaeon
GACTCCTGCCTTTCCAGGTGGTAACATGACCCTGTGCTCAATAGTCTCGGTTTCTTGAACAGTTCCTATCACATTTCCTGCCGTCACCTCGTCCCCTACTTTGACCGTGGGAACGAACTCCCATTCCTTATTCAGATCGAGTCCGTCTGCGTCGACGCCTCTGGTGATGAAAACACCCATTGTCTCCTCTAGCTTAGGAAGAGGTCTCTGAATCCCATCGTATATTTGGGTCAATAGTCCCGGTCCCAGTTGCACTGACAAAGTCTGACCAGTTCTGATTACAGGCTCCCCCGGCCTGATTCCCGATGTTTCTTCATAGACTTGGATAACCGATTGGTCTCCATGCAACTCAATTACTTCTCCCATTAATCCTTCATTCCCGACTCTGACAACCTCATACATCCTCGGGGCAATGCCCGTGGCGGTCACAACTGGTCCGGAAATCCGGTATATCACTCCATTTTCTGTACTCATTTTTTTTCACTTCCATTATTTTTGAATCTTATTTCCAAAGGTCAACACCGAGTGCTGATTTGATGGACTCTCGGAGTGTGTTATCCTCCTCGGTCCCTATGCCCAGAACTGTGGGCGTCACACTTTCCGATAGCTGCACTCTTAGCCTCTCGGGAAGCCTCACTAGATCGAAGTTGTCAACTACGACAACTCCTATTTCCTCTTGACTCAAAAGATCACGAAGAAGTTCCGCAAGCTCCTCATCATCAGATGGGTTGTACAGGTTTTTTACTCCTGCAAGCTGGAACCCTAGTGTAAATTCCAACTGTCCTACCACTGCAATCTCCATTTTCTCACCTCAGTAGTCCATGTGCGCCTCTAGTACTTCATTAGGCAGTCCCACAGCTTTGCCGCGTACTAGTAATCGAAGATTCCTCACTTCCAGCGCTTTCTTCTCGATGTAGTGGATTATTGGGAATGCTGAAATCGGACTTAGGTGCGCAAACCTCCTCAGTACTGCATGCCTCTGGTGAGAGAGAAGCTCCGCATATGGGTCCAGGCTACGAAGTCTACTCGATTCTTCTCTAGCCTCGTCAAAACCGGTGTCATCAAAAGAACTACTCCGACGAAGTACATCGATTAACTCTTCATCAGTCTCTGCCACACAGGCCTGCTTCATGGTGGCCGAGTCAATTTTACCCCCAGGAATTATCATCGCCTGTCGCTGTTCTGAAGACATCCCCATTCGAATCGATCTGAACTCATTGATAATGTTCCGGTGATCGATTTCCATCCTGAGGTACTTCAGTAGCTGAGGGCTGCCTTCCTTTCCTTTTACGGCTCTTAGTGCATCAGCGAAATATTGCATGTCTAGTGCATTTTCCATCGCCTCAAGAGTGGACTCACCATCGAGTCTGGAGAGAGTTTGCCCCCACGGAGTTCCGGCCATAGCCTCAACTGCCTCATCAAGTCCCTCCGTATTCTTCACAATGGTCAACCAAGTTGCATTTCGAGGATTTTCTGATGGCAATATTTGATTCTCAATTATCTCGTCTGAAGCACCTCCATTTACGGCCCTAAGAACCGTCTTTGCCTTCTCATAGTCGAATCTTTCAACGTATATCGCCACAATGGACTTAAGTTTGCCCTGACAGAATCTTAGAACCTCTGCAAGGTCATTGTCTAGGTTGTGGAAAAGAGCGGCCTCTACAGCATCGGCCCCACTCATCCTGGAGGCATATAGGTCCATTTCCGTTCTGTACCCCATCTCCCCTATGCTTGCACCGATAGATTCCGTTCCTTGTTGTACCAACTGGCGCATTCTGGTTTGATCAATTAGAGATGCCTTTCGTGCCTTGGCTCTGGCTGACGCATTATACAGATTGGATCTGCCACTTTGCGCCCTGACCATTTAACCACCTCACTCCTTGAAAAGTATCCTGTTAATCTCGCCCAGAGTATTTTTCCATGCCTCTTCTAGCATCATATCGAATCTGAAGTCCAGCATCGTCGAACCGTCCTTGGACTCGAGAACGAATCCCCCCAGCCCCTCAATGTCTTCTCCCATCTTGAACCCACTTTTGGAAAGTGCAGACCTGTCGACTTTCACAGGCCTCAACACCATATCCGAATTGGTTTCCGATGCTTCTTTTATGAGCGAGTCAAGAATCTTCTTCCTACCTGCCAATTTAGGTGAACTAACCTCTTCCCTAGCCGCTTCCCAAGTAGATTCTAGCTCCTCCCTTCTAGCTATTAAGGCTCTTTTTTGATTCGCTTGCCTAGCCGATGCTACCACTTCAACAGAGATTTGTTCGCTTTCTCTCTCTGCCCTGTTAGATGCCGCAGAGGAAGTTTGAGCGGACTCATTTGTTGCTTCTTCTTCGATCCTCTTTGCTTCTGCTCTAGCTTCGTCTAGGATAGACTGGGCTTCCCCCTTTGCTTGTTTAGTAATCTCGTCTGCTAGCGTGTCAAGCGACATATCCTATCCTCCTTGTGTTTTGTTTTCTTCTCACAGCAGGAATATTGCTAGGAAGCCGAATAGCACAATTGTTTCTGGCAGAGCTGTGAAAATCAGCCCGTATGTGAACTTCTTCTCATCTTCTGCGATCATTCCAACTGCTGCTGCACCGATTGGCCCCTGGCTAAGGCCAGTTCCAATTCCTGCAAGGCCCAGTGCTAGGCCGGCACCAATCATCTTGTACGCTGCTTCTGTACTAGCATTATCTGCTGCTTCTTGTGCCTGTACACCGCTGGCCACCATTACTAGCGCCAACAGAACCATCAGTATTCTCATTCCACTCATCATTTTTTTGTCATTCATATTTTTTCCTCCTTTTTTTCAAGCTGTTGCTTGGAATCTAATAATCGCCCTCCACGAACTTTGATTTTCTACCGAAGGGATCGAATGCCTCACCGCTAGAGTCGTAATATTGCCTCATCCACTCTACGAAGTGGAGCCTTGCAGCGTGGATATTTGGGCTGAACAAACCAAGTACAAGTGCAAAGATTTGCCCTAAAATCCACCCGATGATTAACAAGACTGCAATCAACGGGTCGCCAAAGTCTATCTTAGTAAACAGATTTACATTTGCCGTTTCAGCGATCTTTACCCCGACCGCCCCAACAGCAAACAGCCTAACGTACGAAATCACAGAGGGCATCATTCCGACTGCCTCAATGGGGGCCAATCCCACATTAATGGGGAAGGGGACGCCGTGGTATCTGTACAATGTCCACATAAGCATGAGTACCGATGTACCTGCGATAGCTCCCCCGATGTTCCTCATTTCGGTGCCTCCAGGTCCGACGTACCCGTAAGCAAAGAGAAAGCCACCAAACAACAAAAGCATCCAAGTTCCCTTTTCGAAGAAAGCGCAGACAAACCCGAAACCACCGTGGCCATTGCCATAGAGGAGTATATCTCTGAATCCAATCGCAAGACCGATGAAAATGTGAATGATACCAAGGTAGATGGTCAGTAGTATCAGATGTTCTAGATTGCCTCCATCGTCAACGGGAGTAACGCGGTGGAATGGATATGTCAAGGAAGCACCAAAGGGGCCTTCTAGGACGTAGTGTATCCTACCATCGTTAGGATAGAGTGCGGTCATCCATGATACCCATGAGGGCAAGTCCCCCTTTTCCAACATGTAGGCGTCCTTGTAACAATATCCTTGGTGCCAAATGTAACTGCATTCCTCCGCAGTCTTGTATTTGGTTTCGATATGGGGCAAAAACTCGAAGCCCGCAAACTCTCCGTATATGTACCCAAATAACAGAGTTCCTAAGCCGATATAAGTCAGGAACTTCCCCCCTAGCATTACCATTTCGTTGGGCCCTGACCTCAGTATCAGGAATGATCCCAGAGCTATGGTAGCAAGGCCATATGCCATATCACCCAACATCATTCCGAAGAATAATGGATAAGAAATAAGCATGAATACCGTTGGGTCTATTCTCCCATAAGCAGGTCTTCCTACTGCGTCAGTCAGTAGTTCCATTGGCCTGGATGAACTCCTCTCCTGATAGGAAATCGGAGGCATTTGCTGGTCGTGATGGTGATCAGAGTGGCCATGTCCGCCGCCACCAGCCTCCATTTCGAAAGGAGCTATTTCGATGTGCAAACAGGAACCTTTCAGTTCCCTTTCTACTTCATCAGACCTCCTCATCTCCAGCCACCCATCAATAACGAATGCATGGTCAGAAACTGCAACTCTTACCGGGGCTGTCAGAATCTCGTGGTCTCTCTCCAAGACCTCCAAGCCGCATACTAGAGACTCTCCATGAGATTGTGACCATGAATCCAGCTTTCCTTCAAGACTGGTCTTTTCGCCTATTGCCTCATCCATCTCCGTCCTGATTTTCGAGAGTAGAACGGAGACTGACCCACTTCCTGAAGGGACGGGAGTCTGTTGGAAGCCTGCAGATTCCAACAATAACTCTGCTTGCTTGGAATCGTTATTTCTGAGAAATACAGCCACCATGCCATCCTGTTTTTTGGATTCAATTATTAGTCCCGATGAGGAGGCTTCTCTGGCAGCAGAGGTATCTTCAACCCTACCAACGAATGCGACTATAGATTCGTATCCAGACAGCAAATCCAAATCGACACCCAGTGGTTCTAACTCTGCGAGTAAATCCCCCTGTTCCCTGAGGGAGCCTATTGCTGTCTCCAAATCGGTTATTTTTGAGCTCAGGTCTAGCGCCTCCTCTATCTCTCTCTGAAGGTCCCCTTCTAGTTTGCTTCTGATTTCCTCTGCCTTCAGAGGCCTTGAGGGGGTAGTCGCGTTGACGACTGATTTTGCCGCTCTAGCCCTCACCAAATCTCGACCTACCTCTTCGGACTTAATTCCGGGCGTCCCCAACGAGAAACCCTCCTCTGAGTCATCATAGTCCACAATGTGAAGTGCTTCCAGACTAGCCAGAGCGTGTATAACCTCAGAAAGTTTGTTTTTACTTCCTGCAGCAACCAATCTGCCCATTTGTAGTGTATGGACTTGCGACATCTGAATTCCCTTTGTTCTAGGATCTGAAAGCATCGAGCACGGCCTTTACTGCTTCTCCCCTACTTCCTTCGCCGCTTTCATGAATCGATCCGATGGCAGAATCCCCCTTTTTGGATTCCTTAGCAGCTTCTCCCTCCGCAGCGTTCCTTGCTTCTGAAATCATATTCTGCGAACTGGCTTCAGAATCGGACTTACCGGACTGGATGATTTCCGTAGCCTTCAACCTCGCCTTGGAGATAATCTCAGTGGCTTCAGACTGTGCATCTGCAATGGTCTTCTTCGCCTCGCCTTCTGCCTGCCTTATTGCTCGTAGAACTTCTTCTCGTCCCATTATATGCACCTACGGTGCTTTGGCGACCGATGAGGAGTTTATGATGATAACCTCGTGAATCCCACCGGTTCGACTCCTCCTATGAACCCACTCGGGAACCTTCCAAATACGTCTTTCTTCGGGCCATGACATGGACGCGGAGGGGATGGGCGCCGATGATTGGGATGAACTCCAGAGAAATCTATTGGCCACAATACCTGTCTATGATAGAATCAATCGCTTCGCTACATTAGGACAGGTCTCAAGATGGCGTAGAAAAGTTAGGGAGATGCTTCCGAACGGAAAAATACTGGAGGTTGGATGTGGCCCAGGGAGTTTCGCAGAGGATGTTGTTGGCAAGGACTTGGTTTGCCTGGACCCAATTCCAGAGATGCTTTCTACGGCTGAGGAAAGAGTAAATTCTGCTCGCAAGAGGAGGGGAGAAGAACCAGCAACCTTCATTCAGGGCACTGCCGAAGATCTTCCTTTCGATGACAACTCCTTTGACGCAGTTTGCTCTTTGTTCTCATTCAGAGATTGGTACGACAAGAAAGCAGGCCTCTCTGAATCGCTAAGAGTATTAAGGCCAGGATCGCCAATCATCATTGTAGATCCAGCTAAGATGAATAGGGTCCACGGAATACTGGGAGTCCTATGGATGAAGGTCTGGGTAGGTGCATATGCCAGGATAGTCTGTGGCCAGAGAGATCACCCATGGAAGTGGCTAACAAAGACGTATTCCGAATTCGGAACAACTAGAGATTACGTCTCGATGTTGAAGGAGGTCGGATTCGAAGATGCCAAGGCCCGAGTTATCTTTCCAGGTATGGCAACAATCTGGTCCGCTCGCGCGCCTTAGAATATCCAGAACATTCTCCGACAGGTCACGGCTCTCCAGATAATTCCCTTCGTAAGCGGGTTGAAAGCAAAATTCAGGAACCAATCAGGAAATCTGAACAACATGCTCCCAATGGAAAAAGACCTCTTGGAATTACGCATCACACTTCCCATCTGGTACTCCCACCTCCTCTCATATTCATTCAGATCAGTACCGTAATTGACATGCTCGGAAATCACCTTGCCTGCAATCCGACCACCGATCATTGCAATCGTAATACCCGCTCCATTTGATGGCAGAACCATTCCAGCCGAATCCCCCACTATCATGTAATTGCCTTTAACAAACGAACTAACAGTTCCTGACATTGGAAGATATCCAGCACCCCGGAAAACTTCCTCGCCTTCGAATCGCTCGATGAAGACGTTTGCGTAGTCCTCCAAGCTCTTTCCTCTCGACATCCTCCTCTGTATCCCCAAGCCAATATTGGAACCAGAACTCTTTGGGAATACCCATGCATAACCCCCAGGGGCTACGGATCCGAAGTGCAACTCCAGAGCGTCCGAATGGCTTCCATTCTTTATTGCAAATTTGACGGGAATATTCAACGATTCCTCGCCCCAGTATCGCTTTCTAATAGGGTCATTGTGACCTCCGGCACCAACAATCACCCTCCCCCTCATAGTTGATCCATTGGATAGTATAACAGCATCTCCATCCACTCTCTTGACACGTTTCCCCAATAGGTATTCAGCCCCCTTTGAACGTGCAAGATCGACCAAGGCCTCGTCGTGAGAAACCCTGTCTAGCACCATTCCCTCGAAATCGAAATCCATCCCCTTCCCATTTGGCTTTACAATCCTCATTTTGTTGCATATCCTCGAGATTGCATTCGCGGGGGTCCTGAATAGATCGTCCACCTCAGGAACCCGGGGGCATAGTCGCTTCATCTCCTCGTTCGTGGGCACTAACTCCCCGCATTGCAGGGGCGACCCAACTGGGTCTCTTCCATCGATAACCAGGACACTCAAACCACCCTCTGCTGCATATCTCGCAACTGTACTCCCCGCGGGACCACCGCCGATGATTATCGCATCCCAGTACTTCTCCTCGTTCAGGGGAGCACCTCCGTTAGTTTGTCCTTGACTCCGAGATCAAAGCGATCTCGGTAAGCATTTCTTTCTCCTCGGAATCGGGGAGTACTTCGATGTGGTCCAAAGCCCTCTCCACATGGTTCGAAACAAGTAATTTCGCATATTCGAACGAGCCCGCTTTCTCCAGTAGTTCGACCAACTCTTGCAACCTGTCATCCCCGAAGTTGGTAAGGACGTCCTTCAACTGGTCCCTATTGGTCCCGTGTAGCATTGTTAGCCCGTAGATTATCGGCAAAGTCATCTTACCTTCATGGACATCAGTTCCACGAGGCTTCCCAATGAGATCGCCCCCTGCCAAGTCCAGGATGTCATCAACAAGCTGGAAAGCCCTCCCCAATTCCATCCCATAGCCCCATAATGCATCAGAAACCTCCTCAATCGAACCTGCTATCATTGCGGCGCTAGAGCACCCTGCGGCGAATGGACCAGCAGTCTTGCCATCAATTATTG
Organism: Methanobacteriota archaeon; assembly: GCA_002683155.1. Lineage (GTDB taxonomy): Archaea > Thermoplasmatota > Poseidoniia > Poseidoniales > Thalassarchaeaceae > UBA36. The sequence continues at coordinate 7,711 of NYST01000051.1, forward strand.
CGTAGTAGTCCTCTGGTCTGGTATTGAGGTCATTTATATGCTCGAACTGGAGTATCTCTCCAGAGGCTATTCCTGCGCATGCGTCCCTCACCCTGCCGACTATCCTTTCGTCGTACCTGGCCCCAAACTCGAAACCCAATGTGAAAAGATAATCTCCAGTGATTATCGCATGTGATGTTCCATGTGTCGAGTGTATTGTCGGCTTCCCACGCCTCATTTTTGATTGATCGTACACATCGTCATGGACAAGCGTCGCGGTGTGAATCAACTCGGAGGAAAGTGCTAGGTCCAATGCCTCTCTGTGATTACTCCCTCCTGCGGCTTTGTAAGATAGTATGACCAGAATGGGACGATACCTCTTCCCTCCCCCTAGTAGGACGTCACTAGCTATTGACATCACGGGCTTATCTAGGCGCGAACTCATTTTTTCAAGGACCAACTCTTCAATGGAATCTTCGACAAAGTCCTTGATAGAATCTAGCGTCATCGAACTCATTTTCTCCGCTTCCATGGTTCATTCAGCCTAGGGGTCGCATATATCAACGGGTGCGCACGCCGCTCAGAATGGGTACAAGGCGTGCCCCCCCCTTGAGGTGGATGCGATGGAAAACCGGATAGTTGTAGGAACTCTGGATTCTCTCGATTGCCACGTTACTTCGCAGATTAACTCACACTTAGAATCCAGCGAACCATCAGATATCGAGAATTCCGTCATACCCGTCGAGGATTTCGAATCCGGGATAAAGTCGCTTTCAGAAGGCGATCTCGATCTGTTCGCGTTCCCGGCATCAGATATTTTCGGAAGAGAACAGATGATTTCTGATAGCGGTTGCCAGATTATCGGGGCCAGAACTCCAAGACGTCCAAGCCTTGTTCTAGTATCCTCCGACCGCCTTATGTATCAGCCCAAGTCTGCGATAATCGTCTCAGATTCAGGTTTGATACGGAGACAACTTCTCAGGGCCAGACCAGATTTGCAGGTTGTATCGCCCGAGGGTCTGTCCGCCCTGTATCCCGGCTTTCAATCTCCTGAAGATCGGAAAAAACTCCCCATCTTGTTGGCCGAACTGCTGGAGAAAGGCGATATTGATGGTTTTGTCATCTCTAGGGCAGAGTACGACGAGACAAACCAGACTGAGAGGAGGCACACTCTGTTGTCCCAGCCTAACGAGAGAGGGGCACCTCACTTCGTACCACCTCCATATTCGGACCTGATCGCCATAGTTTCTAGAGCGGGCCTCCCTCCTCGATTGTCCGCTAAACTTACCGAACCGGAGGGCAATACCGTTCTTTGGGTACAGAGCAGGATTATGGCTGACTTGGACAGCTCGATGCACGGAATAACCGGATTGGAAGTTAGGCACAGGCAGGTTGGAGCAATCCTAAGGCAGGCAGAGGAGAGTCGAGATTTGGTGTTGGAGCAATCTTGCCACGATCCCGATGGAGAGATTTACCACGATGAGGTCAGGGTCGAAATAAGGATTGAGACTATTTCCAAGGATGGTCGAAGGACCCTTTCACTAGAGAGGCTTGTGGCAATGAGCGAGTATCAGCGCGCCGTCATCGCCCTTTTGATGGACTGGTCAATCCTCATCAAAGAATCCACCAGGGACGTTCCTCGCGATCACCCCTCCGATGAAGATGCCACGCCCTTTCTCCCAGAATAGAAACCGCAGAGAGAGTGCCCCTAATCAAATCACACTTCACAGTCCAACTCTGGGGCAACCGATAACTAAGGAACCCTCTCGAGGGCCAGTGTAACCATGAGGGTGGACTCCAATTTACTGAACTCTCTCTATACTGAGAATCTTCAGGATCTGAGGAAGAGGGCCGATAGTTCAGGTCTTTCGAAGTCAGGTTCTGTGGAGGTTCTGAGGGCCCGTTTGATCAGCAACCAGATTCTCTCTGAGCATGATTTGTCTTGGGAGGGCATCCAGTCAATGCCACACAAGGACATGGGTGATTTCCTGAAGGTCTTCGGAATCAAGTCTTCAGGATCCCATAAGGAGAGGAGACAGCGGCTTTGGCTTCATTTGAACTTCGACTCTCGGAGGATGACAATCGAGAATCTGGCAGAGATGAATAGGGACGACTTGCATGAGATGTGTAAGAAGTTGGAACTCGATCTGACCGGCAATAGGACCATTCTGATGGGCCGAGTGGCTGGAGTGCTGACAAGCCAAATGAATGGTTGGGGGAGGATAAAGAGAAGCTTGAGGAGAAACGGCCTCCAGTCCGCCCTTTTCCAAGAGCCAGAACCCGATATCGTAGAAGATATGGAAACCACGGTGACCTCCGTAGGGGAATTCCAAGCCGTTCCAGCAGAAGCCTTGCTGGAGGACGCCAGCGACTCACTTTTGATCGGTTTGGACAATCAACCTAGCCACATCCAAGGTGATATTCTGACCATTCATGCCCGGGTGGGCGATTTGGAGAGGATGGTGGGGACCATCCTAAGGGGGCATGGAGGGGCATGGGGGGATTCTGAGAGGGACCTCTTGCTTCGACTAGCCGACAGGAGGGGGTGGCCAATAAACGAGCAATTCGTCAGGCATCGTGTTCTAATGGTCGCAACCAACATTGCTGAGGTGAAGGGCGCGGCAATGACATCTGGCAGTGAAAAAACCCCATTGGTCGAGGATACTGCAGAAACCATTGATAGGATCAGGTCCAAGCTTTCTTCCTTGGATTCAAACAGTGAATAGCGAAGATCACGAGGAACTAGAGAAGAAACCGAAGCTAGGCTCTGAGATTTCCATCGTGACATCTCTTAGGTGCTCTATCGCATCCTCTGCCGCTTCTCCGGAGGAGCCAGCCGAGATGCAAGCAGCAACAAGGTCATCGTATTCCACTAAGTCTCCACCATTGGAACTCAGTATCCCCAATATGACATCTCTTGGATCAGCAGACTCAACTGGCTCAACAGGCC
>NYST01000052.1 GCA_002683155.1 Methanobacteriota archaeon
AATTCAGTTACGTCGACAGCACTATCCCCGTATAGCGTAGTACTAAGGTAATGAGTGAAGAATGGGCAAATCGGCGAGAACACACTCAATAAATCTCTTACTACCCTATGCAATGTCCATGTCGCAGAGGTATTGCCATCATACAATCTTGTCTTTGACATCTCTAACCAATGGCTTGGCAATACTCCCGTTCCAAAGGCCTTGATCGCCTGTGCTGCAGAGTATATGTCAACTTCTTCCCATGCAGAATGAATTACTGAAAGCGCCTCATCGAATTCAGCAAGTATCCACACATCTTCAATCTCTAGTTCTGGGGGAGAACCCAAGTCATCCGGGGTATCAAATTGGCTAGCAAATCTAGCAATGTTGAAAATCTTAGTCAATACTCCGTAATACTTGGTTTCAATCTCCTCGGGATTGATGTGAAAGTCATCTCCAACTTGAGCATCACATGCCTTCCAAAGTCTGAAGCATTCGCTTCCAATCTTGTTGGCCTTTAGGACTACCTGCTTTCCGTCGGAACCCTTGATCTTCCATGAACCCGTACGACCACCGGCACCGCATTCCAGTACACTGTCAGCATCAATACCGTTTCCAAGGGACTTGGACATCTTTCGCCCCCAAGGATCCATCCCCAAACCATCTACCCATATATTCTCAAATGCTGGTTTGTCAAGTAGCAATGTACTCTTCAACAGCGTATAGTATAACCACGTCCTAACTATTTCCTTGCCCTGGGGGCGTATTGAAGTTGGAAAGGCCCTATCAAACAAATCTGGATTATTGAGGTAACCAGATACAAATAAGTTGGAATTAGAGGAGTCCATCCACGTGTCGAAAACCTTCTCCTCTCCGGAAATCTCCCCTAGTTCATCTGCCAAGCTTGAAAATACTCCAATTATTTGTTTTGATTCCCTGTCAATAACCTCTGATTCAGCGGGCGGGTCATCCCTCCAGGGCTGTACGTAAACCCCCTTCGGTGGGACTATCACCTTAGCCCCATCTTCCGAGTACCATATGGGGACCTCGGTATGGTACCAACGCCTCCTACTAATAGGCCAATCAATAGATACCCCGTCAACCCAATCATGCAGGTACTGCCTATTCTTCTCTGGAATGAACCTGCTACTCTTGGATAGTTCAACAAGCCTATCGAGTACATGAGTCTGGCGAACATACCATTCCTTCAGGAGAATAATCTCCACTGGATTGCCGCCCCTCTCACTGACTGGGATTTCCTGTTCCCTCTCCTCTATTGATTCTAGGCGCCCGCATGCTTCTAGAACATTGGTTGCTTCTACTCTAGCATCACTTACCTTCATTCCACTGAGGGGGCCAGAAATTTCAGTCATTTCCCCATCTAGATTTATTGCCAAGAAGGGTTTTATTGCCAATTCCCTGAATATTGCTACATCATTCTGATCGCCATATGAGCAAACCATGAGTATCCCGCTACCAAAATCCATTTTTACAGAGGGGTGAGCCATGATCTCAACCGATAGTTCTCGTCCTGAAGTGGGCATAGGAAGCAATGCGCGGTTGCCTACTAGGTGGGTGTATCGGACATCATCTGGGTGAACCATTATCACCCCGCAAGCACAGATCATTTCGGGCCTTGTAGTTGAAATAGTGATTTTCTCACCGACATCGGTGTCCCATATGACATGGCAGAGTTTTGTTTTTCGCTTAATCCTCTGGACCTCAGCATCGGCTATTGTAGTCCCTTCAACTGGATCATAGATGTTAGGCCTCAGATCCTCTACGATATCGCCATTCTTGAATAAATCAACGAAAATTGATTGGGAAACAGCACGATAATCAGGCGAATCTGTCAGATATTCGTTAGCATAGTCGCAGGAGAGCCCTACTCTTTTTGCTGTACTACGCATTGCCTGAGTATATTCCTCAATGGTCTGTTCGCATAGATCAAGGAATTCGCCCCTTTGATATGTTCTCATTTTCCTACCAGTCTTCTTCTCCACGGTAAATTCGATATTGATTCCATTGCGATCGACACCCCATGGAAATCTTACTTCCTTTCCGAGCAAACGCTGACTCCTTGCGATAACATCAATCATGCTGTATTGTGCAACTGCACCTATGTGCCAAGTGCCGCTTGGGTAAGGGGGAGGGGTGTCAATTACGAATATCTCCCTTTCGCTATTGGGGTTAAATTGGTATCTCGCACTGTAAGAATCGGCATTGAAGTGCGCTTCTTGGATTTCCTTCTCCAGATCAACACTCCACCTCTTAGCAGTAATTTTCGGCCCAGTCAATTTGTCACCCGATAATTCGTAAAGACTCGCGTTCTTGACCATTGCCATTGAGTCGCAAAAATAGAATTCACAGAACATGTTTGCCGAGGGGTTGAAGGCATGTCGTTTCACGTCGAGTGTGGAGCGGCATGGCGAAGAAGGGGATTGTCGATTCGTTATCGGACTCTGTTGACTCGTTTACTAATAGGTCCAGAACAGCGATTTCTAAAATCGACTCATCAGAAATTAAAGGATCTATTTCCAAGATTCCAAATAGAATCAGGCGCCGTTTCCGGGAGACAGAGAGCTCTAGCCTGCTAACGATGTTCCCAATATGGGCAGTACTATTTTCACTCTGTTTTACTTTGGCATTACTGCCACATTCGGGAGTTCTAGACTGTAGGGACGGTTTCGATAATCCTAGTTTTTGCAGTGATGAGCCAGCCCTCAATGTAAACGGCGATTTGGAAGTATACCTGCCGACAGATGATGATCCCAATAGTGTGAAAAATCTCATTGCGCAAGTAGAGAAGGACTGGACGACAAATGTAATGGTTATTTACGTGGAGTCGTACAACTACAATGTTACTCAGATCAATATCCTGAAACAATTAGACAAAGTAGAAAGAGCGCTCAATTATCAAACCAATGATGGTGGAGCTGATGATGACGTCATTTACGTCCTTTCAATTTCTACAGTTGTAAAGGAAGTCAACTCTAGTGGTGGCAGAGTAGTAAAGGCATTCGCCTCTGGCATATTTGAGGCTACAGGTAATCAACAACTATCTGACGAATTTAATGAGACTATAGACGCACAAAGCGATCTGATAGGCAACTACGCCATTCCTGATGAACAGCAGCGAGTTAACCAAATACTCCAGGAAATGCCCCAAAATGCCTTAGATAAGCTTGTGAGGGATGTTGGGACTGAAACTGAAGACAAAGCATTCAGATGGAACAGGGCGGTAATAATCATCGGTATAGCTGATGACACAGGTGAAAAATCCATTGGTGACATAGTTACTCAAACGCAGGGCACAATAAATGAAATTGCTACCAATAACAACTGGGGCACCCCTGATGACCAGGGCAAGTGCGACGAAGAGGGCAATCCACTCTGCCTTAGGATGACTCTGACAGGGCCAGCACCTTTGACTAATGCAGTAACCGAGGAGTCATTCAAGTTATTCTGGCAGGTCTTCCCTGTCGGTGTAGTTATCGTAGCCGGTATGCTATTCTTATTCCATTGCGATATTCTACAAACCGGTCGAATCAGATTCGTTCAAGGGGTGAAAGTAGTCATAATTTCAGGGCTACCAACACTTTGTGCGGTATGGGTAACATTAGGCCTGATCGGACTTTTGGATTACGAAGTCACAATGACGGTAATTCTTGTTGGCCCCATTGTCTTATCTTTGGGAGTCTCCTACGGACTCCACATAACAAACAGGTATGCTGAATCTAAGGGCACACCGCATGAGAAAATGGCTGCTGCATTGAATTCAACCGGAAGGGCAGTTTTCCTCTCTGCTATGACGACAATAATCGGTTTCATATCTCTAACCTTTGCACCCATGAAGCCGATTCAGACTGTTGGGTGGGCTTTGGCTGGCGGCATTGTCGTTGTTTACTTCATGACTATGCTTATGGTCCCAAACCTGACGATACTACTAGATCTGAAAAAACCATCACATCCACCTCCTAAGATATTCGTAGCAGCAGTAAACATGCCCGTCAAGTGGTCGAAAATCACATTGGCATTATTCTTGACTTTGATGATTATCTCAGCGGGTTATAATAGACAAAATGTCGAGGAAAATATCGACTTGTTGAAAATGGCACCAGGTGAAGTAGAAGCAGTAGAAAAGATGGATGTATACTCTCGAGAATTCGATGCCGGCCAACCTGGATTTTTGTTAGTTGAGGCCGATATTAGAGCCGAGCCAGAAATTGGTATTGGTTCAATTACCGCAGATCACCCATATGCTAATCTCGAGGGCATTGAGAATCTCGAGGCCAAATGTAACGATGTGGAGAATGCCACAGCAGTATCAATTGTTTTCCTAATGAAGGCAATTGCAGTCGGCGTCAATGTATCAGGCACCCCTATCTATGAAGAAATTGAGGAATATATTGAACTCCTGCCGGACCCGATTCCGGAGATAGCAGACCTCATTCTCAACAGAGGCCAGTCGGGCAATGTCTCATTTTGGACTGTTCTAGACACGCTAGATGCCCAGGAAGATGATGGTGGAAGACAAGCTCAGAACTTCCTTCTGTATGTCTTCTATAACAGTATGACCGAAGAAATGAGGGAGTTATTCATTTCTCCGGACTACCAGAGGACACTGATTTACATCGATATGCCTTTCATGGACGTTAAAGGCACTGCTGCTACAGCAGAGGAAATCAACCTGTGGGCAAAATCGGCTGGGGATTCGGAGAATCCAATATCAGTGCTAGGTGACACGCTAATAGGTGTAGCATCAATAACCATAGAAGTCAACAAACTAATTGTCGAATCGCAGTGGACATCTCTCGCATTCGCATTAGGGTTCACTATAGTCACTCTAGCATTAGTCTTCAGGGACATAAGATACGCTTTACTAACCACAGTGCCTGTAGGCTTCACTGTCGCCATGCAATGGCTAGTAATGGACTCGGGTGGAGTCACACTTTCACTTGTTACTGTAATGATCGGGTCGATTCTTGTCGGTGTGGGAATAGACTTTTCCATACACATAGCCAATAGGGTGAAGGAATTAGGTGGATCTTTGGATGCTATTCGGACCTCTTGTGCGAGTACTGGAATGAGTTTATTCGAAGCAACTACCGTAACAGCAGCAGGTCTGACATGCGCATATGGAATCCCAATCGATGCAATCGAACCATTCGTCACAGTCATCATTATTCTACTGATAATAGCAGCATTATCAGCGCTACTACTTCTTCCAGCAATCTACTCATTCATGGTAACATCCAACCTCGGCTTAACTGGTGGGGCTACTGCGATGGTGAATTCATCCGGGCTTACACAAGGTGTAATCAACCGAAACTCCGACTCCGCGGAGTCATCTATGGATTATGCCAATGATGCATGGTGAAAGACAACGTTGATTTCTCTCCTGTACGTAGGATGTACATGGTGAATCACTGGTTAATGAAGAGCGAGCCCCACGTATATCCATGGGAACAATTGGTCGCCGATGGCTCTACCCACTGGGATGGCGTTAGGAACTATCAGGCAAGGAATATCATGAGGGATGATATGGCGCTAGGCGACCTTGTTCTTTTCTATCATTCAAATTGCAAACCGCCCCACATAGCTGGCGTTGCCAAGGTGTGCAAGGAGGGATACCCAGACTTCACAGCCCAAGATAGCAATTCAAAATACTTCGATCCCAAGGCAACTCCCGATAATCCTCGCTGGATAATGGTTGACATTGAGCCAGTATCTAATCTAGATCATGTAGAACTGCCAGATTTACGTGCCAATGGCGATCTGGAAGGGATGCCTTTGTTACAAAAGGGACAGAGGCTATCTGTACAGCCCGTATCAGAAGTCCACTTCAGGATAGTATGTGCGATGGGCGGGCTAGAAAATATAGAATATTAGGCGATTACGTGACTTATTCCATTGTTGCCAGATGTCCGGAAACCGGCCAAATCGGAGTAGCCGTCCAATCCCATTGGTTTGCCGCTGGAATTGTTTGCTGGGCCAAAGCAGGTATTGGCGCTGTTGCTACCCAGGCAATGGCATTAATTGAACATGGGCCACTAGGAATCGAACTAATGGAAAGGGGTGCAATCCCCGACGAAGCCTTGCGAAGTAGACTTTCATTAGATCCGAATCCAGAAGTTAGGCAAGTGGCTATGATAGATTCAAAATCGAGAATTTCTGTCCATACTGGCTCAGATACCATACCAGAATCTGGACACTTTATCGGCGATGGTTTCTCTTGCCAGGCAAATATGATGTGGAAATCAACTGTTTGGGAGAGCATGTCAAAGGCATTTATTGGTGCAGATGGGGACCTATCGAAACGAATGCTCGCCGCCCTACATGAAGCAGAGGCTGAACATGGTGATATCAGGGGAAAACAATCAGCGCGCTTACTTGTTGTAGAGTCTGAAATCCAGTCCTATCCATGGGAAGGGACCATTGTGGATATTCGTGTAGATGATCATCATGAGCCTCTGATGGAACTAGACAGGCTTCTGAAATTGCACAATGAGTATGCAAGAATCGATAGCTTGGACGTAGAGTCTATTTCACAGACTAAAGTCAATCGAAATCCAGAAATTGCCTTTTGGAAGTCAATCGGGTTGGTTCAATCGGGCCGAATAAGTGAGGCCAGGGAGTTAGCATCTATAGCGTTCGAGGATAATTCCGGATGGGAAGAGCTTCTTCTTAGGTGTGCCAATGATGGACTAGCCGGAGTTTCTGAAGAAACAATTAGTGCGTTGCTGAACGCTAATCAAGATAGCTAGTGGTGGGCACGTCCTCGGTGGACGCTCGTCATCAAAGAGACTTGCACCCCAGTCTTCTCCGTCCCGAAGTCCCAAGGCATCCAGCATCCCCGGTCGGGCTGCTCGCTTCCGCGCCTGACCTGGTTCCCGGGCGTAAGACGTTGGGAGAATCCCTCCGGATTCCCCTCCCGCCAACCTGGATCTCTTGGGGGCGAGACATCGCAGTCAACTGGGGTAATCTCAGTGGTTCGTTTGCGCCGCCCTCGGACTTCGGGTCACCATTTTCGACGATTTGCGATATATAGAGCACGTCAACTCTCCCCCTAGCCCGTATTTGGCAAATGGACGTGACGTAAGAACATGACAGTGTCAAGACTCATATTTGGAGGGGCATCCAGTCTGTATCTCGAATGATTTTATCACCCATGACTCACTCATCTTTTCCAGGTTTCCACGTACAGCAATTGTTCTACCTTCATCGAATCCGTCAGGTATTGGGGCTTCGGAGAAATCTACCAAAATCGCCCCATTAATGCCCTCAAGTGTAAAAATTGTCTTTGCATTATCAATAGAGCCTTCTGAAACGACTCCACGGACGAATATCTGGCTATCTTGAAACTGATCGGGATCATCCATTATCTCATCGACCGTGTATTGAATTTCCGGATCTACACTAGCCATCATTAACCCAAGTATCGCGAGTGAAGAGGCAAAAACGACGATGAGTCTGGAAATCCTTGTCAATGCCATAGGACAGTCTCGCGGCCACTTGCTAAATGTGTTTGTATCCCACCGCTTCGCTAATCGAGGAAAAACCCGATTCCTTAACTCTCCCCTTTAGACCCTTTACAATGGAAGATACTATTGTCGGGCCATTGAAGACTAGGGCGGAATATAATTGGAGTAGGGATGCACCTGAAATCACGGCCTCCCAAGCAGAATCTTTAGAGTCAATTCCACCGACTCCCACGATGGGCAATTTACCATTAGTTTCATCATATGCTGCATTGATGACCTCTAGAGCCCTTGATTGCAACGGGCGTCCAGAAAGACCACCATCGCTTGAGAAAGCCTTTCGAGACTGCGTCGAAAGTGGAACCGGCCTCTTAATGGTGGTGTTAGTGGCGACAATTCCGTCGATCCCCAATCGCTCGGCCAATGAAATTGTACTTCGTATTTCATCATCTATTGTATCTGGCGATAGTTTAAGCAAATACGGTTTTTGTTCGCCTTTCTTTTTTCTGATTTCGTTGCAAGATTTTAGTACGGAGGCAAGGTATTCATTTCCACTGAGTTCCCTTAAACCTGGAGTATTCGGTGAAGATATATTCAGAACGAACATATCCGCGTGATCCCATAACATATCGATAGTGGCCGCGTAGTCGTCTCCCGCATGGTCATTTGGAACCTTTTTCGAGCGCCCAATATTTGCAGCCACAGGTGATTTTGGCCATTTGTCAGAGGCCTTTCTTTCCGAGAGCCTCTTCCTCATCTCCGATGATCCCGGATTATTGAAACCCATTTTATTCACAAGTGCTCGATGTTTATTGGCCCTAAACATTCGTGGCTTAGCATTGCCATCTTGTGGGTATCTAGTAACCCCTCCATATTCTGACCACGAGAAACCCATTGCAGACCATGCCAACAAAGCCTCTGCCCCTTTATCAAAACCAGCAGCCAATCCTAGTGGGTGGTGAAATAAATTTCCGAATACCTCAATTGGCAATTCTGGAGATTTGTATATCGCATTAAGTATTGATTGCCCAGTTGCAGTTTCTCCGAAAGTTCTCAGTGCAGCCATAGAAATTGAATGCGCTCGTTCGGAATCTAC
>NYST01000053.1 GCA_002683155.1 Methanobacteriota archaeon
AGGAATAACGTGTCAGAAGTAGGAATTGATGACATCGCCTTGCACTTCCCAAGGCTCTACTTTGCCATGCAGGACTTCGCAGATTTCAGGGGTGCCGACTATGGAAAACTTAGCAAGGGATTGGGCCTAGAGGCTATGGCAATACCAGATGTCCATGAAGACACTGCAACTATGGGGGCAAACGCAGTGTCAAGGCTGATTGACAGAAATTCCCTCAATCCATCTTCAATAGGCCGAATTTATCTCGGAACCGAATCAGCCCTTGACGGGGCAAAACCCACCGCGACCTACATCATGGATATGCTGGAACAACGTTACTCCCCAAAGTTCGGTGAAAAATGCTTCAGGAACTGCGATGTTGTTGATATGACATTTGCTTGTATTGGAGCCGTAGATGCGATGCATAATACTCTTGACTGGGTAGCTAGGGGGGGAGAGGTCAGAAATAGAGTAGGCATTGTTGTCTTTGCTGATAACGCAAAGTACGACCTCGGATCCTCTGGAGAGTACACCCAGGGGGCCGGAGGGGGTGCGATACTAATTCGCCATAATCCCAGATTATTGGCAATCCCAGATATTTGGGGAGTATCAACTATGCCAGTCCACGATTTCTTCAAGCCTCGAAGAGAGATCGAAACACGAACAGTAGTAGAGAACGTACTCGAACTAGCAGAGGAATCCGGAGCAAGCATTACGTCAAACTTGGCCGAGAAGATCCTCAAACTAATTCCTCGATCCAAGAAGAAGAACGATACGATCTTCGAGAACGAGAAGATAATGATTCACAAGGACACTCCAGTTTTCGATGGACAGTTCTCCAATCGATGCTACTCTGAGTCAGTAAAGCAGGCTTTCATCGACTTTCGAAAGAAGGCAATAGAAGAGGGCAGATATGATCCCAAATCAGATGAAATTCTGACCAACCAATGGAGCCGAATAATCGTCCACCTACCATACGCATTCCAGGGCAAGAGGATGTTTCCAGACGTTTTCCGTCACGATCGCCGAGAACTCCCGATGTGGTTGAAGATAGTAGAAGAGATTGGTCCGGAGCCATTACAAACGGACTATCCTGACACTCCTGAAGGGATTGAGGATTTCGAGAAAGCAAATGACTCGTACAGGAGACTCATTTCAAAGACCGAAGAGTTCCGAGTCTTTGTCGATCAGAGGATTGAGAAGACTCAGAGGGCATCAAGCCTCATCGGCAACCAATACACTGGCTCAATCTTCCTTGCTTTGATGTCTGCAATGGAATCGGACTATCTGGAGGATGTGGAAATTGAATCCAATAGGATCGGCCTGTGCGGCTATGGTTCAGGAGCAAAGGCCAAGGTGTTCGAGGGGATTGTTCAGCCATCATGGAGGGAGATCGCCTCCCGCTTCCATCTCTTCGAGCGCCTATCCACGAGGCACGCAATCAACAAGACAGTCTACGAGGCATTGCACAAAGGTAAGAGGAAGCGATCTGTGGTCAAACCCAGCACTGAGTTTGCTCTGGTCAGCATCGGCTTGGAAGGAGATTTAGAAGGCCAAAGAAGGTATCAGTGGTTTGAGTAACTCAACTCAATATCGATGCAACCGCTTCAATGAAGAAATCTACTTCCTCCATTGAATTGTAATGGAGGACCCCTGCCCTGACAACTCCCTCAGGTTCTAGTCCGAGGGCTTCCGTTAGCTCCAATGCGTAAAAATTACCAGCCCACACGAAAATCCCCTTCTCTGCCAGCCTTTCCGCTATTTCCTTTGCACTCATCGATGGATGTGTGAATGAAACTGTAGGGGCCCTCTCTGAGATTCTATTTGGTTCGGAAATGCCCCAGATCTTGAGTTTCTCGATAGCACCTAGTCCTTCCAGCATTCGCAGGCAAAGCTCCTGCTCATACTCTTCGATAGCTCCGAAAGCCGATATCAGGGCATCCCTCCTACTCAGTTCAGGATTTCCACTAACTTCTCTACCAATCCATGCAATGTGTTCAATCGCGGCTTTTGTCCCCGCCATTCCTTCGTGACTCTGTGTACCAGTCATCCATCTGAATGGCAACTCTTCTGTAGCAACTCTCAACTTTGCGACTGGTAACTCCTCCAAACGTTCCTTCTTGCCCCACAGAATACCTTGGTGGGGCCCGAAGAACTTGTAGGGGGAACAAAGAAGGAAATCGCATCCCAAATTGGATACATCAACCAGTGAATGGGGTGCTAAATGGACGGCATCAACGACCACCTCGGCACCAAAGCTATGTGCAATTTCAACTATCTTCTTGACATCATTAATAGTTCCTGAAAGATTGGAAGCAGCACCTACGGCGACCAAAACTGTTCTTTCGGTGATAACCTCATTCGCTGATTCCATGTCTAGAGTACAGTCTTCTGGATTAATCCCAATCTTTCTTAGTTTGGCTCCGGACCACTCAGCCGCTAGGGCCCATGGCCCAACGTTGCCATCATGATCTAGCCTCGTTACCACTACTTCATCATCTACTCCCCAAGTCCTGCTCAGGGCACCAGCAAGTTGGAAGTTCAGACTAGTCATATTTTGACCGAAGACAATCTCTCTGTGATCTTCACAACCTATGAAGTCAGCACAAGCACGCAATGTCTCTGAAATCACCTCATCTGTCTCCAACGAAGTCGCAAAACTCATGCCCGTATTAGCATTATTTCTCAGTAGATATTCATTCATTGCACTAGTAACCGAAGTGGGGACCTGGCTGCCTCCCGGGCCGTCAAAGAAAACAGCCTTCCTTTTTCCGATATTTCTTTCCAGAGAGGGGAATCGACTTCTTATTTTCTCAATCGGGAACACTTGACTGATCACTACTCCGGAGAAATTGACCTATTTATTACAATTCTTTGGACTTCTTGGGTTCCTTCGTATATTTGAGTAATCTTGGCATCTCTGAAGAATCTCTCGACCGGGAAATCCGTCGTGTAACCATATCCACCTAGGACTTGAACCGCCCTCTCCGAAACCCACATTGCTGTATCCCCCGCGAACAACTTTGCCATGCTCGCATCCATTGTGTGGCGCGGCGATCCTTCGTGGTAATGCCTTTCTTTGGCCAATGCTGCCTTGTAAACCATGAGTCTAGCAGCAGTCGTCCTTGTGGCCATATCAGCAAGATAATTGCCAATACTCTGGTGGTGGGCAATTGGTTTTCCGAAGGCAACTCTCTGATGCGCATAGTTTAGAGCTGCTTCGAATGATCCCTGGGCGATTCCAAGAGCCTGCGCCGCAATTCCAATCCTCGAGTTGTCCAATGCATTCATTGCTATCGGAAAACCCTCCCCGGATCCCTTGAGGACATTCTCGATAGGAACTTTGCAATCCTCAAGCACTAATGAGCAAGTATCGCTGGAGCGAATGCCCAATTTGTCTTCTTTCTTCCCAACAGAAAAACCTTCGAAAGACTTCTCAACAATGAATGCAGTCGTCCCTCCATGCTTCTTCTTTCCATAATCTGGGTGATCAACATCCTTGGCGAACAGTACGTATATTTCTGCGCTAGAACCGTTTGTAACCCACATCTTCTCCCCATTCAATATGTAGTGCAAACCATCTTCGCTGATTTTCGCTCTGCAACTGAGTGCCGCTGCATCCGTCCCCGCACCAGCCTCAGAAAGAGAGTACGCGCCTATTTCCTTTCCGGACAATCTAGGGAGATAACTCCTCTTCTGCTCTTCATCCCCATGCAAAGCAATAGTCATGGAGCATAGTCCAACATGGACGCAGTACATCACTGAGAAAGAGGGGTCAACTCTCGCCAACTCTTCAACGATTATTGCCTCAGAAACTGCATCAATCTCGCTTCCCCCATAATCCTCCGGGATGGTTACTCCCTGTAGGCCAGTGTTTTCGCAGAAATCTAGCCATTCTTCCAATGGTGCACGCTGTTCTTTGTCTCTATCGAGGCACGTCGGAGCCAGCGTCTCTTCTGCAAAAGCCCTAACCATCTCTCGAATCATGCTCTGCTCATCCGTCTCTTCAAAATCCATGTTCCCAACATCCCCGATGAAGAAGATATTGTTAATCTCTCTGAACCAAGATTTTTTCTTCAATCGAATAGTTCAAATTGGAAACTGTCACGCCGGCGGACGATATCGGATGAATAGCGGCGATTATTTCGAATTTAGCATAGCCCATGATAGGAAGTACACTCTGGATCATCTTTGGATTCAGATGCTTGACGATGATGACGAAGAGATGACCGTGAAGATTGGGATTAGTGAATTCATTAGGGCCGAATATGGGGACATCGTCAGAGTCGTACTTTCCAAACCAGAAGACGATAGTGAATTCCAGATTGATGCAGGTGATGGCGAGTCACAAAATGACGACGATGCACCACCCGCCCTACTATCTAGGGGGGACGAATTGGATGTTGATGATTTGATGATTACCATCAGGACCAGTGAAGACAGGGTCCTGATCAATGCTCCATTCCCATGTAAGATATTAGAGCTAAATGGCGATGTCGAGGATAACCCAGACCTCGTTAACGATGAGGCATACCAAGACGGTTGGTGCATGATCGTCCAACCACACGATTGGGATGAGGACATGTATCTCGATCAATCGGAATATATCGATTACCTAAACGAAATTTGAGTCAAGGCCAATTTAGTTGGGGCCAGTCCTCGAAATCATTCCCCTCCCAGTCGATTTCGTCCATTTTTGAGACAATGTCCTCCTTATTTTCTATATCCTCTTCCACTTGAATCCTGTGCAACCAGTCTTTCAACCTGCCAAGTTTCCTCCCTGCCTCTAGCCCGGTGAAGCTAGAAATTAGGTTTCCATCCACAAGTGGGGAACTCCCAGCACGCAACTCACCATTATTTTGATAGCAATCCTTGAATTCATTTATTTCCACTCCAGATCCCGAAAGATATTCCAGAATCATCTCCCTGCTCGATCTCTCATGGGTGGCTACGAACCTCCTGACGCTTTTTATGGAGCCATCAAGATCTACGTTTCTTAGCCCATGAAGTAGGCAAATGGCCGAAAGCTCCTTTCTCGAAAGTCTCAGATTTTCAGCAAGCTTCTCTGATAATTGTGATTCGTCCAAGGTTTCAGAACTGAACAATAGTGCCAGATTAACCAAATGGCCATTCGAATGTATGGCCTCAAGATTCACCGATACTCCGGGAAGAATCTTATCAAAAACGCCATGATTATTCATCATCCTGACTATCTCGCTCGAATGACGCCCTGACAGGATCTTACGAAACTCATCCCATATCCTCTCCTTTGAGACCTTATCTAGCATTTCCAGATTTGACGAAATCGCAATGCTTAGCTCCTCATCCAGGTCCCTGACCCCATTCATTCCGCCCTCCATGAATCTGAATGCACGAATAACCCTCAGTCCGTCTTCCCCCAACCTCTTCCCAGCGTCCCCAACCGCTCTCAATAATCCAGATGACAAATCTTCTTCTCCTCGATGATAATCCAACAATATGCCTCGTGGTTCGTCGTTCCCGACCAATTTTCCACAGGGCTCTATTGCCATTGCATTGATGGTGAAATCTCTCCTGCTCAGATCAATCTTTATTTCTTTACCAAAGGAGACGTTTTCAGGTCTTCTACCATCTGAATAACCGCCATCTTCCCTCAGAGTCGTAACTTCGCATTGGTAATCGTAACTATCAGAATCGTCCAACCTCACTATGACCGTTCCGAACTTTTCCCCCACCATTAGGGATCTTGGAAAAATTTCCTTCACCTCATTCGGCCTTAGGTTGGTTGCTAGGTCAATGTCGGCAATCCGATCACTTGGAAGTTCAGAAAGATTGTCTCTAACCCACCCTCCGACAATCCAAGCATCACCAAACTCCCTGAGCCTGTCGAGTAAGATTTTGTCCTCTTCTCCAAGGAGGCTTAGACTAATTTGTCTGTTCCCGTCTCCCATGGTCACGCTCCGGAGGAGCAGATATATTGAACCCGGGCCCTTCCGAGGTCCGTGCAAGTAGATTTGGTGCCCATGGAAATCCTCCGACCCCACGAACACACTCGTCCAAAGAAGGTCAACGAATTAGAGAAGATGACAAATCGATGGAACGCCTACGTTCTCCCCTTGGTGGTGGACAAGAATACCGGAGTGATTTTGGATGGCCACCACAGACACCAAGTCGCCCTCAGGTTGGGCCTTCAGTGCCTTCCTTGTGTCCAAGTTGACTACATTGGGGATGAAACGGTTGAACTCGATGTTTGGCCGAACTGTGGCAGAGAATCAATTACAAAGGAAGAAGTTGTACAAGCCGGGTTAAAGGGGGAACTTTTCACTCCAAAAACCAGTCGTCACAGGCTTTCCGACCATCTACCTCCCATCTCCGTTCCTCTTTCCAGACTCATGCAGCCTGCTGTGTGATTTGGGCACATCAAACTCATGGAACTAAGTCTTCATGCCCGCCTAGGAAATCGATGTCTCCCTCTTCTGAACCAGGACTCGCAATGTCAATTGATAGAAACTCGCTGAAAATCGGCCATAGTGGCCCCAACCAGTCGATTTCAGCCATCAGAAGATCCACCACTGGGTGTTCCATTATCTCCTCTTCTGTAGATTCCTCATCGATGAATGGGAGATCAGTTGGCATTTCTCGAAGAGCACTGATGAGGGACCTTACTCTTTCGGCCGTTTCCTCCTCTATCTCGACAAGCCCCCCGACAAGATCAAAGGCATCCTCGATGTGATTTGCGAGAGAATTTGGATCCAATGGACCCGATTCCGCCTCCTCCACATCCATTGGCCCGAAAACTACACCTCCCAGATCAGTGTCAAACCATATTTCCCCTTGTCTTTCCCTTTTCAGTAGCCTTTGGTGGACGGGACCGCCAAATGGCCCTAGAACAAAACCACCATCTACCACCATCCGCTCAATGTTTTCGGGAATTTCCCTAACCGAGCCAGTAATCAGAATTCTTCCGAAAACCTTCTTTTCTTCGTCGCTGCTCTCCATGTCATGTGGGCGAAGTACCCTAATTCGCCCAGAAGATTGGTGAAAACTCAGCCTCTCTTCGGTGTATTCTCTAACTTCCTCGTGAGGTTCTATCAGTGTCACCGAACCGTCTCTGCCCACCATTCTGTCAATTATTGCAGCAAGATAACCCCCTTTCGAACCAATCAGCATTATGTCTTGACCCTCAATTATCTCAAGATGGTGTAGAAGAGTAACTATCATGTGTGGTGCGGAAATGGTTCTCGTCGCCCCAAAGCCGGTAAACAGGAATGGCACTGGCATATCATTCCAGAATGGCTCCAGATCGAAATCAGTGAATTCCTCTGGATTCACATCCTCCATTGCAATTCTTGTCATCTCATCCACAGGAACTCCTGCATCTTCTAGCCTTTTCATCAATTCAGACATCGTCATCGGCGAACTCCCTCTAGTCAGTGATAACCACCATAGAGGATTTGAATGCATTGCCCCTCGGACCTC
>NYST01000054.1 GCA_002683155.1 Methanobacteriota archaeon
AACTTCGCAAGGGGCGGTGGCGATGGCATGGGTTCCAGAGTCACCCTCAATCTGGACATAGGGGTTGACTACGATGAGAGGTCGTCCCATGTCAAGCAAGTCATCATGGAGGTGGCCAAGAAATGCCCCCATGTCGAGGTAGATCCGGCCCCGAGGGTACTGCTGAGGGAGCTTGCTGACTTCTCCAAGAACTACAGGCTTTACGTTTGGCTTGGGGATTATGGGGAGGAGTTCATAGCAACTGACTGGCTTCTGAGAGAGATTGACACTGCATTCAGCAGAGAGGGCATCAGCATACCCTACCCAGTAGCGGTGGAACTGCCGAGCAAGCCAAGCCCATTCCCAGATGGGGATGCCGGCGAAAGAATGCGAAGGATGAAATCGACCCGCCAGCATGTTTCAAGGATCAAGATGGTAAGGGACGAGGCAGAAATGGAGGAGGAGAGGGATTCGGCCAGAGCCGAGTTGGAGGTCCTACAGGCCAGATTGGAAGAGGGAGACCTAAAGAGGGCGGAGAGGGAAATCCTGGAGAATGACATGCGGGCTCTCGAGTCACTCCTAGCACAATTCACAGAGTGATTCTGCGAAACCTCTTCAAGCCTAGTACCCCAACTCCGGGACATGAAGGCTGAAGACTCCGAGACATCGGCAGAGAAAGCAGGTTTGATCCTTAGCGATAGGGAAAAGGAAGGCATCACCAGAGAGAAAGTTGAGACGCCCCCGGAAGAGGAAGGGGGCAATCCAGTCATCTCGTGGATCTACCACCTCCCAAATGGGAAGAAGATGGTGGATGAAGAGCGGATTGATTCCCTCAACTCCCTTGCGGTTCCGCCGGCTTGGACCGAGGTGTGGTTCTGCCCGAGTGAGAATGGCCACATCCAAGCTACGGGCAAGGATGGCAATGGCCGGCTCCAATATCGCTACCATCCCAAGTGGAACGAATACAAATCGATCCTGAAGTACCAGAACGTAGATGAGTTCGCGATTGCACTGAATGAGCTCAGAAGGAGTGTCGATTCGGATCTTGGGGCCAACAAGATGGATCGGGACAAGGTCGTAGCCATCGTAGTCAGACTGATTGACAGATACCACATACGTGTCGGTTCTGATCAATACGCCCAGGAAAACGAGTCGTATGGGCTCACCACGCTTCAGGAAGGCCATGTGAAATTCTGGAAGGGCAAGAAGGCGATTGAGGGGGACATAGACGCTGTGATGAACTTCACAGGAAAGTCTGGCAAGGAGTGGAAGCTCCTAATCAAGGACGACCAAGTGGCCAAGCTGATTGAAGAATCGGGGAAAATTGGAGGAAAAGAGAAGACCCAGGACCTATTCAGATACTTAGACGATAATGGGAATGACTACGATGTAAAGGCTGAGCACATCAACGACTACCTGGAGAGGAACATGGATCACAGATACACTGCCAAGGACTTCAGAACTTGGGCTGCATCGTGGAAAACGGCAGCAAGGCTGGCCATGGTCTCAGACGCCACCGAATCTCAAATAATGAAGCTGCCAAAGCTACACGAGGAAGCAGTGGAGAACTCAGAGGAGACTGGTTTCCCCCCCTACATCAGGTGGGCTGGCAGAACTCTGAAGGGTACGGAAGGGCTAGCGAAACTTGCAGAGGCCGGAAAACTACCAGGGAATGGCGAGAAAGAGAGGAGTGCCGCGATGCTGGCGGTAATCGACACAGTCGCTGCCGACCTAGGAAACACCAGGGCAGTCTGCAGATCCTCATACATCCGTCCGATGTTCCTCAACGACTGGGAATCCGGAGTATTCATGGAAAGGTGGAACGAAGCCAAGAATGGAAAGAAGCGTGGAAGGGAACTGTCTGCAGATGAGAATGCTGCAATCAACTACATGAGGTCCCACGAAGATGATGAGTTCCAATTCTCCAAGAACTGAGAATGTTTGAAGCGAAGTCCTCCCTGCTATGGCCATGGCGGATGACGTCACGAAGAGGGTAGACCTGCTTGGTTTCCTATGTCCAGTCCCGGTACATGAGACTCGGAGGGTGCTGAATGGATGCGGAGATGGCGAGAAAATAGAGGTTATCTGCGACGATCCCGAGACGCTTCATGACATCCCTGCACTTTGTGATAGGTTGGGAGTGGTTCTCGAGAGTGTTCGAGAAGAATCTGGAGAGTTCAGATTCATAATCTCCAACGTGACTGGCGGCCTGTAGGATTCAAATGGTTTTTTCATCTGGGACAATCATGAATGGCGGTCGAGTTTTCGAACTGGGAGAGGTTCCTGCTGATGCCCGACTCCCCACCGAACACGGGGATTTCAGAATCAGAGTTTTTCACGAAGAAGAGACGGGGCTAGACCACGTGGCCCTCCTACTAGGAGACATGAGTGGCCCGGACCCGGTCCTAGTAAGGGTGCACTCCGAATGCCTAACTGGGGATGCTTTCAGCAGCCTAAGGTGCGATTGCGGACCTCAGCTAGAGGCTGCAATGAAGATGATCCAAGAGGTTGGTTGGGGGTGCTTAGTTTACCTCAGGCAGGAAGGAAGGGGAATTGGCCTACACGCAAAAATCCAGGCATACAACCTGCAGGACAGGGGGGCTGACACCTTGGAGGCTAACCTGATGCTAGGGCATCCAGCTGATGCCAGAGACTATGGGATAGCGTCGGAGATTCTTGATTCGGCAGGAATAGACAGGGTGAACCTGATGACGAACAACCCGGACAAGGTGGATCAGCTCTCAGAGTACGGAATTAACGTAGTGGAGAGAAAGCCACTAGTTGCTGGCGTGGGGGAGAGCAACGTTGACTACCTCTCTACCAAAGCAAGAAGAATGGGGCATAAAATCAGCGATGAGTCATTAGGCAAGGAATAGACTGGGGCCGTGACCGGGACTCGAACCCGGGCCGGCGGGACCACAACCCACCGTGCTAACCGCTACACCATCACAGCCAGTATTGGGATAGTCGTGCGTTGGCCCGTATTTCAACAGTTATGCTGGTAACCTATGAGCCCATTACCAACGCCTTGAAGCAGGGAAAGCCGTCGTTCGTCCTGATGAGGGGCTGCAGAACCGTATCAGCCCTATTCCTAATGACTGTGATTTCCCTATTTTCACCATTTGTCTCGGGAGATTCTGTGATCTCTTCCGAGGAAATCGAGATCCTAGAGGCAGGCAGCTTCGAGAATAGCGCTGATTGGACATTCAGCAGCACAAAGGGATTCACCTTAGATCAAGCCGACTACACTGTCGGAATGATTGCTGATGGCGAGATGTCATTCACACACTCAAGGCCGGACAACTTCGAAGAGCACACATCTTGGGCCAGTAGCGGTTGCTCAGACTGCAATGCCACATTTGGAGCTCCTGACGGTTTCTACTCATGGTCCAAGGGACCGGACATCACGATGGGAGGGTATAGTTTCACGGGATTGCATTCAATGGAAATTGAGAACGTCTCACTAGTCCTGCACATCTCCATCCCAGATGAGTTGCCTAGCGATGAGGTCAACGTAATCCTGCAGAACCATGGTTCGGACATTCTGGTGACGACATTTGCAAGGACCCTTAGTTCTGTAAACAGGATGAGTAATCCTCTAGTCATGGAACTTGACAGTTATGTTGAATGGGACTGGTCAAAGTTAGAGCAGACCCAGTTCAATATTGACTACGTGTCAGACAACCAGGGTGCGGATGACTCAGAAGTTAGAGTTGATGCGGTAGGAATCAGGGTGAAATTTCATCAGCCTTGGTTCTCATTCGAAAACGCAAGAGCGGATCACTCAATCACTCTGGATGAAGTTCCAGTGATAGACATTGGAACATACGAGGGGGAAATAAGTGGACTTTCCCATAGCACCTGTGGATTAACGCCAGAGGGGACAGGAGCGGGGCAATGGCATTTCCAAGTTTCTTCTCCGGCCAATCAAAATTTTGGAAGAATACATGTTTTTGGGGACGGCAATCACTCCATCTGGACCTCTTCAGTAAAGTCGGGAGAGGAATACACCGAAATTCAATCTGGAAATCTAATAGAATCGTCTGGTTCAGAACAGTACTTCACGGTAAAGATCGAGGATGGTTGCGTTTTCGGTGCAAGGGTTGACATAAATGACCCTCATTTATTCGTCTCAGGAAGGGTCTCTGGAGGTGTCTCTGGCCTTTCTGATGGATCTAGCAGCATTCTTTTCGCGATTGGAAGTTACCTTGTTCACTCCGAAGAGATGGATTCCGGCCAGTTCACTATTTCAGTTCCCGTTGGATACGCCCTTCCGGAAGAAGGTGGGGAGATGAGATTCGGAGTGGCGACTAGATTCCAGTGGTCATCCGATGGAACGGCTGAGAGTACGATTGTGCATATTGGTTCGATTTCAATATCTGGTGGATTCTCTCTGGAATGGGACAGAGACCCATTCTGCGAGGAAATTGGAGATGTTGCCTTGTCTGAAGACGAAGGTGGCCTGATTATCCCATTTTCGCCCATCTGCTCGGACGACATCACGAGCCCGACGGACCTATTGGTGAGTGCGACGGTATCGGATGACGAACTGCTCAAGGTAACTGGTGATGGTTCTCTTCTGACGATAGAGCCAATGGAAGAAGAGAATGGAGAGGCTGAAGTCTATGTCACGGTAGTAGATGGTGCTGGGAACACATGGGATGGCTCATTCTCAGTGTTAGTCGAGGAATTCTTGGATCCTCCGGAAATAGTCTACCTCCCAAGCACGGTATACATTGAACTGGGGGAAGAACACGATTTAGTGCTGGATCTTTTTGATCCTGATACGGACCTACTAATCGTCTCCACTAGCAAGTCTTGGGCATCGGTCGGCGATAATGGGACGATACGGTTAGAGCCAGTGGAGGTAGGCGAACACTCGCTGAGAATCTCGGTGACCGATGGAACATCAGAAGTTTCCAGGAGCATCATTGTAATCGTAACTGCAAAACCTGACTTGCTTGTCGAATCAGTTGAGGTCAGGGTCGGAGGGACAGAGGCAGAAAATTTAGCAAATGGGGATGTTGTAGAGCTGATTGGCTTTATACGAAATCAAGGAAGAGGAGTTGCGCACAATGTCACATTCTACTGCAGTCTAGATGGGATTCTAGTAGGCACTGGGATGATTTCCATATTGGGGCCCGGGGATCTGAAAATGGCAGTTTGCGATTTGCAACTGATGGGAGGCTCTGGGGTTGCAACTTTCATAGTGGAGATTGATGGGACAAACTCGATCGATGAGGCATTTGAGGATAATAACTTACTGGAAGTTCCAGTTCCGATAAAAGATCCCGAGGGCGCATCCGATGGCGGAAGCAGGGGCATTGCCGTAGCAATGGCATCATTACTCCTTGTGGCAGGTTCTCTAGCCGCTTTCCAATTGGGTCCACAGTCTGTGAAGAAAGGTTTCGAACGTAGAAAATAGTGGCTTTTGTCATGAATTGGCTGACGTTGGGCCGATAATCAGAACAAATTAGGGAATCATTATACAGGGGAGGAAAGCGAAAACAAACTACCGCACTAGTGGCTTAGGCCGCAAAGGCGGTGGTGTGTGTGAAAATGATGGTATTGAAAATTAGGCTGGAAACAGACGAGTGGATATACGAAGAACACGAGTCTGCTTAGTGGGCTCTACTCCTTCGACCAAGTCTGCGGATAAGCCCCAGGTTGCATTATTACAGATCTTGGAGTAGCTACTTGCCCTGTCTCCATACTAGGTATTGTGTCTGATCCCACAGACAGTTCTGCTATGGCAACTGCCTCGCCCTTGAGGCTTGATAGGAGTACTGATGATCCGGAAGGCAGTCCCTTCGGAACCGAAATAATTCCCGGCCTTGCAAGAGGTGCGCCGTGTGATAGGGCGGATACTGCACCATCCTTTATGACGATTTTAGGAATGTCTTCCAGTACTACCTCAACTGGGGAAAGAAGCCGCAATAGCCCCTTAGGATCGTCGTGCTCCTTCCATAGGAAGACAGAATCTGCAAGTTGTTGCATAGTGCAGGCCATTTGATCGTTTAGAGAACCGCTCCTAGAACGATGGAGTTCCAGTAATTCGCATTCATTGCCAGACAGTAGTCCGAAGTCTCGGATGAGGGTTCGGATGTACGTACCGGCTTCGCAATCGATGGAAATTAGGTGTACCCTGCCTCCTTCTTCGGACTGGATCAATTGTGACTTTTCCACATCCCTCGTCCTAACCTGAATCTTCACTGCCGACTCTTTTGGAGGGACATTGTATATCTCCCCCTGCATCTTCGAAACTATCCCTAACAGGTCATCATCCTGGATGGGTTTCTTGAATCGAATCACTGCGACGTAGCTCTTTTTCTTCTTCAGAAGTTCACCGGTGATCTTTGTTGACCTGCCGCACAATAGCGTAAGAAGACCGGTTGCGAATGGGTCCAGCGTGCCACCATGACCAATCCGATTAATCCCCAACATCGAGCGAGCCCATGCTGCTAGTTGGTGACTGGATGGCCCGGATGGCTTGTCAATTAGGATCACCCCACAATCTAGGAGTTCTTCCAGGGTTCGATCGTTTGGTGAGCACCCGAATGCCTGATTTGTCTTTGCGGATTCGTCCAAGACCCAATCTTCCTGCGCCGTCACCATATCACCGACCAAGTTCGTTTTCAACTGCTTGGAAAACTGCCAACTCGTCCTTTTCGTCGGCGTCAATCACTAGATTGTACGGAGACATATCATCCAGGTCTATCCCATACAATGTAGAGTACCTCTCCATGTCGTCCCTCTGTCTCTTTTGTGATTTTAGCAGGCAATCATCCAAGTCCCCACCTTCTCTCTTCTGAATTCTTCTAGCTCTTTCCCCTTCAGAGACGTTTACCCATACCCTGAGGCAACTGAGGTTGTTCAGATGTGCCCACCAGCCGCTGAGTCGGCTCTCCACAATCTCAGGGGAGTCTGGTGATGACATGCGCTTCTGAAGAAGCGCATCCAATGATCTGTCGACATCTAGATCCTCCTTAGCATCAGAGCTCAATTGCTCCACCGATAAGCCTCTTGCTCTGGCTTCCTCCCTGAAAACATCGCCTCCGTTCAATGATGACCAACCGCGGGATTCTGCTATCCTGGAAACCAGTGTCGAAGTCCCGCTGCCAGGGGGTCCGCTTATCGTGACCTTGAGCAAAATATCATCTCCACTCGCTTCTGCATACATCACATCTCAGTAGTCCCTTTGGAGTCCTGGAAATCATGTCAGAGTTGCAAATGTTGCATGTAACTCCATCCCTAGGGGGGGCAACGTGTTTGTTCCCCGACCTACGTTGGGGGTTGTTCTTCGATTGTTTTCCGGTTTTTCGTGGTCCGGCCCTCCTCTGAGACCTTCGCACGGCAGAAGATGCGTTCGATGAATCGGCGCCATCATCCAGCATGTAAAGGAGGGGTTCTGGGATCGAGTCACCGGATAGGACCAGAGGATGCCTGGAGTATCGAACTATCTTGATGTGGCGATCGATTATTCTTCCCAAGGGAGCGCTCATTGCTATGTAAGTCGCTATCCACGCAGGGAAAATCCACAACACTTTGGAGTTGAAACTCCACATGGGATCCCAAGGAAGACTCACAAATCCAACTCTGAAAGACTCGACAGAGCTGGCCATCCAGCTAAATATTGCGATAATGAATACCATTGTGAAGACCATGGGCTTCATCATGGAAGATTGCATCTTCATCTGCTCTGGCATCATTTCCATCTGGATAGTCTGCATCTTGTCGGCCATTGCAGTGTCCCTAGCCATTCTTGCCTCCCTCAGCTGCTTGCCGATTTGTCGGCTTCGATGAGAGAAGTGGGCCTGTTGAAGAGGATCCATGAAGAAGGATCGGATGATGGTGTTTACCACCATTATGGATGAGCCTACAATGAAAACGGTTGGAACGAAATAGGTCTGATGGAAGGGCAGCATTGGCTCTAGGACTGATCCTGCCACATCTGAGAGTCCAATCCTTAGTCCCGGATAGAACATCAGCATGACCATCATCCCGAGGAGCAGCATCATCGGTAGCATCATCGATGCCATGGCATCGGCCTGGGCATCACCTCCTGCTTGTGCTGGAGCCATGTTGCTTCGGCATAAAGGGACGAGAATAACACTTCGGTATATCGGGACCACTAAACACCTTCACGAAAGGGTGTTTCCGCACACTACACATATCGAAGAGCCGATATCGACTTCGACCCCACAGGCTGGGCACTGGCGCGAGTCTGCTTGGTTTTCTGCCTCACCAGCATTTTCTGATTCTTGATCGGTAGTGGCTTTTTCCTCTTCCTCGGACGTTCCTTCATCATTTTCAGACTCGGACGGATCATCAGTAAATTGCTCTGTTTCCACGTTGGTAGTATCTGTGATTTCCTGAGTTGGGATCGGGCCTGACTCTACCACTTTGTCCATCCATTGAGGCACATTAGGCTCTTCATCGACCTCGTCCCCGAAAGTAGCGCCATGGAAGTCCTGTGCATCAGAAACCTTGTACTCGGCCTCTGGATCTCCTTGGATCGTATAGAGGACTTCGATTCTCTCTCCTTGAAGGATCCTGCCAATTGCCCAAGTCACCTGAGTGCCATCCCTGGCAGATTCCTTAGTTGTCGATGCTTCCCTTTCACCCTCTTTATCTGACCTTACTGTTGATTCCTCAATTGTGAATGTCCCGGGAACAATGTCGTGAAGCGCCAGGTCGTCAAGTGCACTATCTGAGCTATTGTGAAACATTAGCATTATTTCGTATTGGCCGGGTTTTCCTCCGGGGAAAACTTCCTTGCCGGTGCTAATGTTTCTTCTCTTGTGGACAACCGAAATCATGGGGGGCTTCTCAACTACTCGAGTTGCAACTGGGCCAAATCTCTCGGAACTGAAGTCAACTTTGATCGGAGCCACGAGTAATTCATTTCTTGGGGATGGATCGGGTGCATTCAGAGGGTATCGAATTACTACTGCTTTACCGGGCTGAAGTCCAAGAGGTGCTGAAGTTCCGATCGTCATCCTTAGGCTGTGGCCATCTCCGTCTGGCGATACGAACTTATCCTCTAATTGGGTCCCATTTACCACGTCTATTCGATACTGCTCTTCTTTGAGTTCTGTTCCCTCTATCTCTATTGTGATATCACCAACCGAAGGGGTTTCGAAAATCCCGGGTATGTCGTCCATGACCCTTAGGACATTAATCTCGGATGTCCCATTGTTCTCAAGGGT
>NYST01000055.1 GCA_002683155.1 Methanobacteriota archaeon
ACTAACTCCGAAGTGACTCCTCGGCCCTACCTACGTCGTCAATTTCGAGAATCAGATAGATTCGATCACCTTCCTCCAGAGGGCCAATGTCCCCCTCAACGACGTTAGTGAATGTCCCATCTGGGCCCATTCTCTCGAGCATGACTAAATTGGCCCCGATAATGCCCTCAACTTCGTCCAATTCTTTACCCATTAGTGAATTTCCCGGGTTGATTTCTGCGGACATTGAGACGAGAGATGGGATTCTTGGGATGGGTTCGTATAGGCCTGGAACGTGCATATGTATTGCTTTGAGAATTGACTTTACCGCAACTCTACGCTTGCTCACTGGCCTAAGTCCAATTCTCTGGATTGCCTCTACGAGTGCTCTATCCTTCAAAATCAAGCCAGTCCTGTACACCCCTTTGTCGAATGTCCTCATTGCGATTGAAATGTTCAAATTGTCATCGCTCAGAGTCGATATTGCAATGTCATGGTCCTCAACTGCTAGTTCCCTTAGCAAATCCTCGTCCTGAGGGTCACCATGAATTACATCCAATCTCTTGTTTACGCCTATTCGTGAGCCTACGATGGCGTTTGCTGCATCCAAGTCCGGCTCAATTATAACGACATTAGAGCCATTGCTGAGATAGTGCTCGGCCAGTTTGCTCCCAAAGCTTGTTGCGCCAAATATGGCAACTCTAGGCTTCTCTGGCATTTCTGAGTCCGCATCACCAACCATCCTAGCCACCTCGCCGAAGAGCTTTGTCGCGCCAATGACGTAAACGAGCATGTCGCCTTCCTGGATGATTTCATTTCCGGAAACTATTCGGCCCTTTTTTCCTTGAGCTTTCATGGCTATTATCCTAGGATAATCGGGGTCTGAATGCCCCTTAGAGTTGGCATCTTCGATTGTCGAACCTATTAATGGCGAACCTAGAGAAACGCTAGACTCAACGATCCACGCATTTTCCCCTAGTGGGATTATGTCAGAAAGAGTTGGTGCGACCAAACCGGAAATCAATTGGTCCACGACGTCTGTGGAGGGAGAAACAACGAAGTTGGTCCGAGCCCAGTTCTCCAGTGGCCCTGCCCCCCTAGTTGGGTGGGTGATTTCAGAATCGCGGACATTGGCTATTGTGATCAAGCCAGAAGCCGTCCTATCCCCTACCTGCTCACTGAAAACACGCTTGGCGAATGCGCAACCAAGAATGTTTACGTTATCGTCATTTGTTGCGAATACGATAATTTCGGCATCACTGATGCCTGCTCTCACTAGTGAGTCCCGGGATAGTGCATTTCCGGTGATCAATAGGCAATCTAGAGACTGTGAATCGCTGATAGCATTTGGATCTGGGTCGATCATCGCTACGCCTCTCTTCTCGCCTCGAAGAGCAGCGGCGACACCTCGGCCGACCTCGCCGGCACCTGCGATAATGACTCGCATTCGGTCAAATGAATATGTAGATTGGATATAATCATGCGCCATGGATGGAAAATTGCCAGATTTGCCCTATTCGCGGCCTATTCCTCTGAATCGACCAATTTTCCCTTGATTCTGCTATCTGCTCTGGATTTGATTATTTCCGCCTGCCGTATTGTTCTCCTATATGCCTGTCTTGCGGCAGGGGTGAGCCCGGACGGCAGCCATGACTCCTGAGCAGGGAACCAAGACCACGCCACAATGGGGGCGACTAGTGCCAAGGTAGGTGGGAAGAAAACCGTCAGAACGGTAGCCAGAATCAGTGCAGAGCGAGCTATGGAAGCGTAAACTATTGGTCTGAATCTGCTGTTTTCTATGATTCTTGAGCCTTGCCATGTGGCAATTGACGCATGACCAAGGCAAGTTACGACGGTTAGGGCAAAGGCCAACATTATGTTTGCCATACTGAAACCAGTGCCATCCCAAACTACCGGGTCGAATAGTCGGACATTCAGGTGGGCAGATCGCATTGCTCCAAAACCCAATCCAAGGGTCCAGCCATATGGTGCACAGGCCCTCAATCCAACGGTCTTAGAGCGACCAAGTAAGAACAGGGCGAATGAAGACTCAGCGAAGGCGATTATTAATGCAATTGCACTTATTGAGATTATGTTCTGAGTCTCATTCCTGACCTCAGATAAGATCAATACGTCAATTGCAGAAGCTGCCAAAACACCAGAAATTATCCCATATAGAAGAGTCTTCACGGCGCCGGATAAATCGTAGAATCCAGTCATTTTTGCTATAGTTCCACGCCAACCTACGTATACGCCCAAAATACCGATTGCGAAGGCTATCTGCATTTCCCACATCTCTATGGGCGCTTCAGCCATATACACTCCAATGACGGGTTCCCTATCAGTACAGCGGATATTGGGAGGCGCCCTAGCACAAAGTGGGCCAGACAATGTTCAAACCACACGATTGATGCCGAAACTCATGGCGCTAGAGGGATTCAAGCAAAGAGTTCTGGGTTCCATCGGCCTTCTGAAGGGAAAGAGGAAGATTGACGAAGAGACCGTCAAGGACCTGAGCAAATCGCTCAGAAGGGCACTTCTGGAGGCTGATTTCAATGTGAGGCAAGCTAAGGAGCTTACTGAACGAGTAGAAAGAGGCATGGTCGAGGAAGAGCCGCGACCAGGAGTGAAACTAGAGACGCATGCTATGAATCTGGTTTACTCAGAACTGGTGCGGATTCTCGGCACTCCGAGAGTAATAAAACCCCATAACCAGACGGTCCTAATGGTCGGACTTTATGGCCAGGGGAAAACCACAACTACTGCAAAATTAGCAGATTGGTGGAGGAGGAGCCATGGAGCAAAGGTGTCCGTTATTGAGGCCGATGTTCATCGGCCCGGGGCATTCGAGCAATTGAGCCAGATGCTAGAAGGCACCGGAGTAGAGGTTTACGGCGAGCCTGGGACCAAGGTTGCAGCAGAAATAGTCAGGAATGGCCTGAAGAAAGTGGGCACATCTGATATCGTGATAATAGATACAGCTGGCAGAGACAGCCTTGATGGGGATTTGAAGGATGAATTGCTCGAAATTGCCCGGATTGCAAATGCCTCTGAGAGATTCCTAGTAATAGATGCGCAAGTTGGCCAGGCGGCTGGCCCGATGGCCGAAACATTCCACGAACTAGTTGGCGTAACCGGGACCATAGTGACCAAGTTGGACGGTACAGCGAGAGGCGGCGGGGCCCTAAGCGCAGTTTCAACTACAGGTGCACCGATTGTATTCGTTGGAGAGGGAGAGAGGATAGGGGATATCGAGAAGTTCGAGTCTGATAGGTTCATTTCACGATTGCTGGGGATGGGGGACATCAAGGGGCTAATTGATCTAGCCCCCGAAGATCTGGATGAGCAAGAAGCAATGCGCCTGACTAAGAGATTGATGTCAGGGAGATTCACCCTAACGGACATGTATGCCCAGATGGAAATGATGAGCAAGATTGGGACTCTGGACAAAGTTCTCTCACATTTGCCCGATACGATGTTCGGCGGGATGGGCAATATGGGAGTGGCGCAGAAGAGGCAGATGCAATCAAATCTCGACAAATATCGTATTGTTATGGACTCAATGACACAAGAGGAGAAGGACGACCCACTGCTACTCAAGTCGAGCAGGATTAGGCGAATTGCAAGAGGTTCTGGTTGTGAGGAAAAGGAGGTCAAGGAGCTACTTACACAGTGGAACAGGAGCAAGAAGATGATGCGAGGATTCAGGGGCGACAGGAAGATGAGGCGCCAAATGCAATCCATGATGGGGATCGATGACGATCTCGATCTGGGGTGATCTCCTGGAAAGATGGTTCGCAATTATTGGACATAGGGCGCCGAGTTCGGGAGTTCTAAATCTGAATGACCTTGCTGGTTCCGGAGGACGAATGGATGTCCTTGCAAGGGCGGTAAATTCGGCGCTATTCGTCTCACATGGCATTAGGAAGGACAGTCATGTTTTGCTCCACCTCATGGGTGGTGGAGGGCCGAGCAGGAGGATTTGGTTCGATGGCTCCTCCCTTGGCGGGGTTAGGCCAGACGAGAGGTCAATTTCTGGGCAGATTAAGGGCATTTTGAAGGAAGCAGTCCCCCCCCGCGGGCATTTCAAGGAGTTCAGCAGCGGAATTATGCACTCAGGGGGAGATATCAGTCAGACGATCAAAGAATGGTCCGCAAGAGGGATTTGCCCAGTCGTTCTGGATTCGGATGGTGGGGATTTCTCCGATTTGCCACTTTCGAAGGATTTTGGATTCATCATATCCGATGACAAGCCGTTGGACGATGCGGACACGCGGGAACTCCGAGACCCAATTTCTCTCTCTCTGGGAGATAGGTGGCTTCAGGGTCACTCTTGCATAGCCATTCTGCACTATCTTCTTGATGCGAACTAGAACCACCCAGGCATACCATCTGCCCCCATCTGATTGGATGACTCCATCACTGACTGAGGCACCCCTAACGGATGGTTCTGAGGCCAGCTTGCGAGTGGAGTTAATGCTGCCTTGCCAGAGATTACGGCTGTGCAGTCCGTCATCTCCAGATCCTCGTCAACTATTCTCGCCGC
Source organism: Methanobacteriota archaeon (assembly GCA_002683155.1). Taxonomy (GTDB): domain Archaea; phylum Thermoplasmatota; class Poseidoniia; order Poseidoniales; family Thalassarchaeaceae; genus UBA36. The sequence continues at coordinate 4,526 of NYST01000055.1, forward strand.
CCCTACCTCGAAAGCTACTCCGATAGAGTCCTTTTGGAGCATGTCTGTTGCATTGTGGTACCACCTTGCGCCAAGTGGGACAGTCTGGAAGGACCCGTCCCATTCCTCTGGGACGTTCAGATTCAGAAACAGGTTTCCATCAAGAAACCATGACCTTATTGTCCCGGGGTCGGACTCTTCAGGAGGGATTCTCGCAGAACCATTTGGCCGCAGTAGGTTTTCGGGCTTTTTTGTCACCAACTTGGAAAGCCCATCTATCACATTCAGAGTGGCAACAATGGAATCAGAGTAGTCCTCGTGGGAGTAAGTAGCTAGGCTCACAGAAAGTGAAGGTAGGCCGTACAGCGCTGATTCTCTTGCTGCTGAGACGGTTCCGGAGTGTAGGACGTCGACGGAAAGATTCGGTCCCCGGTTTATGCCAGAGATGCACATCCATGGCTCTACCTCCGGGGCCCAAGCCCCAAGTCCCCCGTCTATTGCGACGATGACGCAATCGCAAGGTGAGCCGTCAAGGGAGAATACACGTAGCGGCGCTGACTCGTTCACCCTGAGCCTATCGGCGATGTCGGCGTGTTCCTTGAATGCCATGTCATCGCGGAGCGTGAGTTTCATGCCGACTGCGGACTGCTCAGTAAGCGGGGCTAGGACGACTATTGGGTGGCCCCTCTCGTTAAGGGCCGAAGCCAACTTCTGCAGCCCTGGGGAGTGGATTCCATCGTCATTTGTCAGGAGCAGGGGGAATGACATGGTAACGCGTGCCGAAATCGCGTTATGAAACCGATTCATCATGATTCTGTCTCTTTTCCTGGAGGGTGACTGTGATCGCGCCTGCCATCATCATAATCCCGCCCAAGATCGTGGGCACCCCTATCACGACCTCATCGGTCCATAGCCACCCAATTATCGCGCCGAGCACCGGTTCCATCAGCAATGCGATTGAGACGACGATTGGTGATACCCAACGTAGCACGGTATTTACGCCCGTGTGGCCGCAGAGTCCCGGACCCATTGATAGGTATGCGACCCATGTAATCCAAATTGGGTCTGACCAGCCAAACAACGATGCCGATGGCTCGATGGATGACAATGTTGAGTCCTCGAAGAAGGACGTGGCTAATGAGAGCCAAATGCCGGCCGCCAGAGTAACTGGGAAGGCGTAAATGAAGATCGGCATGCCCCTCTTGGATCTCAGGTGCCTTCCAACCAGTATGTAGCCCACCACGCTGACGGCACCGACGAATGCAGCAAAGTCCCCGGCAAGTGACACCTGTCCGCCATCTCCGAGGTCCATTAGGGAGACTGCGGCACCTCCGAAACCCAATGCCACACCCTTGATGTGCCCCCTTCTGACTACTTCGCCCAAGAATGGCATGATTGCAACGA
>NYST01000071.1 GCA_002683155.1 Methanobacteriota archaeon
CTATTCTACGATAAACCAGATCTATTCGGATTGGCTGACTGAAACGATCCCTCCTGCCAGGGCTGCCTACGAGGTCCCAAAACTCCCAGGCGGGGCACTAGTGGAGATTGTTTGCGAGGCATTCAGGAATTCGGGAGAGTACGGGACCGAATTCACCGCAGAACTTGAGGAGGCCCTTGTATAGGGCTTCTGGCCAAGGGGCACGTGAATAGTTCTGCTCCGCTGTTCACTCCTGTTCTGATTATTGGCTGCGTTATCACACTGGTTGGTTTTGCCGTTAGAGCATCCTACGGCGTTTTCCAAATCCCAATTGCCGAGGATTTCGGCTGGGGGCGAACTGAGTTCAGCCTGGCAATTGCTATCCAGAACCTGGCATGGGGATTCGGCCAACCTATTTTCGGGGCCCTTGCTGAGAAGATCGGAGACCGGAGAGCGATAGTGATCGGGGCCATCCTGTATTCGCTGGGTTTGATCCTGACCGCTGGTTCAACCACTCCTATTGAACACCAGTTTTACTCCATACTAGTTGGTTTTGGAATCGCTGGAACCGGTTTCGGGGTCATCTTGGCGGTTGTCGGGAGAGCGAGCGCTGACGAGCATCGTTCCATGAGTCTGGCTATCGCAACAGCGGCTGGATCATTGGGCCAGGTCGTCGGGCCGCCCGTTGCCGTGGCACTCCTATCCAGGATGGTGTGGCAATCCGTTTTCCTGGTATTCGCTGTATTCGTCATTTCCACGATCCTACTACTTCCGTTCATGCGGGTTGGACCTGCTGCTAGCAAAGACGAGTTGGAGGAGAGCATGGGGGACATCCTGAAATTAGCTTTCAAAGACCCTTCTTTCTCAATGATTTTCGTCGGTTTCTTCTCTTGCGGATATCAGCTTGCTTTCATCACCGCACACTTTCCAGCATTGGTCACAGAAATGAGTTCCCCGATCGATTCCAGGGGGTGGTGTGGCGATCTCGGTATCGAGACAACGGCGGCGTTGGGGGGGTTCGCTATTTCCGTGATCGGCTTCTCCAACATTATCGGGACTCTGGTAGCTGGATGGGCGGGCAATAGATTTGGGAAGAAATGGCTATTGTCGGGAATCTACGCAGGAAGATCGGTAGCAGCGGCCGCCTTCATAATGACTCCTGTTTCCGCTAACTCGGTACTGATATTCTCCTTCGCCATGGGATTCCTATGGCTTGCTACGGTACCCCTAACGAGTGGGCTTGTGGCCCACATATACGGCCTCAGATACATGGGGACACTCTATGGGATCGTCTTCTTCTCCCATCAGTTGGGCAGCTTCATCGGAGTCTGGCTTGGAGGGGTTTTGTACGACTCATATGGGACCTATACGATGGTCTGGTGGGTTGGAGTGGCAGCAGGGGTATTCTCTGCACTGATTCATATTCCGATAAAAGAGGAGTCCCGAATAAGAGAGTCCGTCGCTTAATTAAGAACTGAGAAAACTAGTGTCAAGAACACTTAGTAATGCCATCGTTGGGGCTCGGCCATGACTGTGTTCAAGGCATATGACATCAGGGGAATTGCGGGGGAACAACTAGACGAAGATTTCTCAGAGAGATTGGGTAAGGCGATAGCGACCCACCTGGATGCGAAGGCCGTTTCAGTGGTAAGGGACATCCGCGAATCCAGCCCGAGCTATCACGAGGCTTTCGTAAGCGGACTTAGGTCGTCTGGTGCTGATGTAGTCGATCTGGGGATATCCACTACTGGGGTGCTATACAGGTCCACCGTTGACCTCCCGGTCGATGTAGCAGTAGCAATTACGGCTAGCCACAATCCTCCTGAGTACAATGGTTTCAAGATCTGTCAGGGAAAAATGCCTCTAGGTGGAGAGGACTTACAGGATATCAGGAGGACCTTCGAGGCGGGCGAGTTCAGAACCGGTGCCGGTGATTATCGGAGCATGGAAGAGTACGAGGACTCCTACATCGATGCGATTGTAGAGAGTGTCGGGACGCCCTCGAGAAAGGTGAAGGTGGTTCTGGATTGTGGAAATGCTGTTCCTGGCCCATTGGCACTTAGAACCCTTGAGAGTCTAGGGGTTGAAGTAATCCCAATCTACTGTGACTGGGATAATTCGTTCCCAAACCATCCCCCGGACCCTACGAGGCAGGAGAACATGGTTGACCTCGGCAAGGCAGTGGTCGAAAACGGAGCAGAGTTCGGGATTGGGATGGATGGCGACGGCGATCGCTTGGGAGTAGTTGACCAGAATGGAAAATTCATTCACCCTGACAGACTAATGGGGATCTTTCTCAAAGATGTGTTAGAGAATCTTGATCAAGAAGCCTCTGAAGAGGAGAGGACCATCTTCTTCGATGTCAAGTGTAGCATGGCCCTTGAGGAGGCGATCCTCGGATTCGGAGGAATTCCCAAGATGGTCAGGACAGGTCATACCTTCATGAAATTGGAGTTGAGAGAGAATCCGGGTTCACCAATGGCAGGGGAGATGTCTGGGCACTTCTTCATGAATGACCACTGGGATGGTTTTGATGATGCCATATACAACGCAGCTAGACTTCTGGAGATAGTGAGCAGGGATCCTGCTCCTGAAGAGGGAGGTGTCGAATTCTCGGAGAGGTTTGCATTCATGCCCGAGTACCCATCCACCGATGAGGGCAAGGTGCCCTTGGTAGGCGAAAGGGAAGAGGTGATGGCGGCCGTTAAGGAGGCGTATTCGGATATGGAAATGTCAGAGGTCGATGGTGTCAGAGTCAGATATGAGCGAGGTTGGTTCCTCTGTCGTCCGAGTAACACAGAACCGATCCTGGTGATGAGGGCAGAGGCAAAGGACCAAACCTCATTGGATGAGATTCTGGCCGATATAGAATCCAGGATAGGGGATGTTGCAGACATTAGCAAGCTAAAATGAGGGGTCGAGCGTCGATCTTGTTATCCACCGATTCTCTTATCCCAGCATCTTAGGTGGGCGCTTCGCTGCCACTGTAGCTTAGCCTGGTAGAGCGTCTGATTCGTAATCAGAAGGCCGAGAGTTCGAATCTCCCCAGTGGCTCCATCTGAGGTCGATTACAGGCTCGTCAAATCGCCGCCAAACTTCGCATAGGAGTCTTTCAGAGACGCTATGACGGGCATGGGTTCGCCAGAGAGGAAGCTCATTGTCGAGCCGCCCCCGGTACTATTGTGAGAAACTAGAGATGACACCCCTCTGCTGTTCACCAAGGCACTTGTGTGGCCCCCTCCAATGATCGTCATTGCTTCGGTTTCAGTGCACATGTTTAGTATCTCGATTGTGCCGAAGGCAAATTCTGGAAGTTCGAAGTAAGAGGCTGGGCCGTTCCAAAGGATGCACCCAGCGTTCTCCACTAGTGGCTTGAGGGACCTAAGTGTCTCTATCCCGACATCGTAAATCGGGTCTTCGGTGGGTAGCTCATCGATGGAAAGTTGGCTTCTACTTCCATTTGACTCGACAGCAACGTCGACGGGGAGAAAGGCTTTCTCTGGGTGTTCCGATAGTATCCTCTCGGACATTTCCCAAGCTACTTCGAAATCATCCCCAAGCGTGTTTCGAATGAACTCCATGTTTCTCTCTCCGATATCATTGCCATCGATCCATAGCATCAGGTTGCCAGTTACTCCGACAAATGCGATTCTGTCTACTTGCCCCTTGGATATGAGGTTCAAAGCCACCCTGACCGAATCGTCGCATTTTGCCCCACCGAGGATTGCAAGATACGGGTTGGGGGGATCATTCAATGCCATCCTTAGACTGCTGATCTCCTTCTCCATAAGGGTCCCTGCGATACATGGCAGTGAGTTGGTGAATCCAGTGAGCGTCGGGGAACGACGGTGCGCTGCTGCGAATGCATCTGTGACAAATATGTCTGCAACTGAGGAAAGCCTGGATACGATGCCCGTATCTTCGGTGTCCTGGTTTGAGCTGTACTTAACGCCGTATTCTTCGTGATTCCCCCTGACATTGTCCAGGAATACTATGTCTCCCTCCGACATGTTCTCGATCCCCTCGATGGCTTCATCGCCACATACGTCGGGAACGAATTTAATCGGCCTCTCCAGTATCTCGGAGAGCCGCTCGCAGTGCTTTGACATGTTTGTGAAGTCGGATTTCCCTGGTCTCGACTGGTGTGCAAGGATAACCACTTTTGATGCCTGGAGGGCATCCAGAGTAGGGACCAAACCCCTTATCCTTCCATCATCGAGCAACCTTCCGGTAGAAGGCTCAAGAGGGGAGTTGACGTCGACTCTGTAGAGAACGGTTCTCCCTTTTAGGTCAACGTCTTCGAGGGTGAGGACCCCTTCCACGAACTATCCACAGGGGGGGTGGTTTTGGCCGTTGTGTATGATTTTCTGGTTCATTTTGACCCAAAAATCCTTTCTGTCATGGCAATTCAAGGCCTAATGTGGAATGGGACACATCTACTCTAGTCGGGCCCGATGGGGAAGACTGGAGAGTCCCTGTCTCCGAGCTAGAGGACAGGCAGGCAAGGCTGTCGGTTGCCCTAGCAGAAGAGGGTTTCGAGTCTGCTTACATCGAGGACCCGGTTGAGTTGTATTGGCTCACGGGCGGACGTCAGAACTCCGCGTTTCTGATCGGGGCCGAGGGTACTGAGATACAAACGCGGCACCTGGTTCGCAGATCGGTTTCGAGGGCCTCATTCGAAGGGGGTGCGGATGACTGCCCCCACCTGACAGAGAAGCATCCGAGGATGGGAGAACTGTCTGGCATGCTGGCAAAGTTCGGATGCGTCCAGAAGCCAGCGATGACGGGGGCAAAGGTACCTCAGAGCCGATGGAGTTTCATTAACGGGAAGATGGAAGGTCTGGAGGGATTACCTCGAGATTGCACGAATACCCTGTACAAAATGAGAGAGGTGAAATCCGAATGGGAATTATCCATGATCAGGGAGAGTGGCGAGATCAACCACTCCATGTTCGAGTCGATTCGCGATTTTGGAGGTACTGGGAAGACCGAGTTAGAGATGGCCGGAGTGGCAGAGGATGTCAGCAGGGCTTCTGGCTTCGGGGGTTCGATTAGGATGAGGAAGTGGCCGATGGACTGCGACAGGGTAGTTATCGCTGCGGGAAGGTCGGGCAGGGTTCCCTCGTTCTTCGATTCGGCCGTTGGGGGCGTCGGAGGGAGCCCTATCTCCCCCCTTGGGGCTGGATTCTTCAAGGTCAAGGAGGGAGAGCCTGTGCTGATTGACATCGTTCACGTCCACAGAGGATATGTCTCTGACTGTACCAGGATGTTCCATTCTGGACATCTTGGAGAGGAATGGAAGGATAGGCTGGATGACATGATAGAGATCGGTGCAATCGTCAGGAGAAGCTTGGCCGCGGGAGAGGTCTGCTCCAGAGCCTGGATAGCGGGCAGAGAAGCTGCTGAGGAGATGGGGCATGGCGATAATCTGATGGGAGTTAGCCCTGAGCAGGCGAGTTTCCTCGGTCATTCGGTCGGATTGGAGCTTGATGAGACCCCAGTAGTCGCGGAGGGCTTCAATCGCCCACTAGAATTGGGGGGGACCATGGCAATAGAGCCGAAGGTTATTCACGAGAAGGGCGCAATTGGGATCGAGGACACCTGGTCTAGGACAGCGGAGGGCATGGAATGCCTTACCTCTGGGGATAGGTTGCCTAGTTTGATTCAGTGGTAGACATGAGTGAGGCCTCGAGTGCGATCCATCGAACAGTGGCCAGGACCCTGAGGAAGCGGAAAGACCCCCATGGGAAGTCGATTACCGATCCAGCGGTTCTGAAGGGAGTTGAGATTGATGATGCTGGGATCGTAGAGCTCTGGATCAGGCCCAGCAACCCGCATTGTCCTTGTTGTCTCGATGACCTGATTGACCTGAGGGGGGTCTTGAAGAAGCAGAGGGGCATTCTCGCTTGTCATATCGAGGTTGTCGGAATCCCACAATCTGATAGGTGGACGGCAGCAGTCAATGAGTAGGCCCTGTTTCGCATACTGGAACAGACCATTCATATGCTCCCCAGTGTGTCAATAATCATGGAAGAAACCCCCATAAACTCAGTATTGAGAAATATTTTCATCATCAATGGCAGCATTTGGCTGGTTAGCTGTTGGTTCACTCTTGTCTTTCAGGACTGGGTCCCTGATGGCCTTGCATTATTGCCACCAATGGCATTTGCCTCTACGACCATCATTGGGATCTTTGTGTTTCTGAAAATGGACAGAGCCAGCAAGACAGATCTGGTTTGCAGTGTTGATGGCTGCCAGAACAAGGTCAGGATTAACAAGCAAGTTTGCCCCATTCATGACGATGAGGTGCAAAACCTGGTTCGCAACAACCGGATAGCGGTTGTAATTGGGACGATCGCCTCGTTGGCGGTCTATCTGTTGTTCCTTTGACGGTCGTAGTGTGCTGATTGCCGTCTGACTGGGATTGCTACTTCCACCACTCTTCGCCATCGGGAGAAGCAGCTTTGAGAGCCTCACCCAGGAAAGACACCAGGCCCATAGGTCCTTCCTTGTCCATGTTGAACTCCTGCTCCCTAACCAATTCCCCTCCAAAACATTCGGCGATCTTCACAATGTCATCATGATCTACCTCATCCATCCGGATATCTAGAGTCCTACCGAACTTACCTGACTCCTCCAGGTAGATGATTGCAGATTTCCTCATATTGCTCATTTGCATGCTAAGGTCATTCAGCGATCTTACTTCGATTGTGCCCTCGACGCCATCGAACTCGACTGCTAAGGTTCTGGTTTCTCCTTCGAAAACATCGGCCTGACCCTCTTTCATCATCTTGAAGAAACCTATGATCTGTCCTAGTTCTCCCGATTTAATTTCCTTAGCAATATTAATTCCAATAAATAGTAAGACTAGTGAGATTACTACAACTTCTACTGTTTCCATAAGTTCGTGCCATAGAGAATGACCCTTCATGTTTGGCCCTGCATGACGTAGGAAAATTGATTGGGGATCCTAATTTTTGTAATCTATGGGTGACAAGATTTTGGATGGGATCGCAAATCATATCGGAGGGGAGATGACACCTTCCAAAGCGGTGCTGTTCTCGGGTGGGTTGTTAGGAATTATCACGGTCGCCCTTTTTATTTCCGCCTTCTTCATGCTCGATGAACAATACTGCCCTCCGGAATATAGGAATACTGAGGAGTCTGGGGGCTGTGATATCGTGCCGGCTGGCCCCGATGTCGACGAAATCATCTTTCGTTGGGCCTTCTCGCTTGGAGTACTCCTTCCAATCTCTGTTTCCTTGATGTCTTACTCTCTTCTTGCACAACGGGATTCCAAACTCATAGACGATGGAATAGAGTCGATTTCAAATCCCCTTTCAAACCTGATTAAGTCACTTTTCGCAGGCCTGGGAGTGGGGATTACAGCGATTATCGGATTCATCATTCTGGCAATCTTATACTTCATATTGGCCATAATCTGGGTTTTACTTAATGGCGGCCTCCAAACTGGTGGTTTCCCTTGAGTGAAGGCTGACGTCATCTTTCCTACAGAAGATTACGCGTGAATCATTCTGGGGGTTGGAGGCTCCATCTTTCTGGAGATAGGAATAACGGTGCTCCTGCCATCCCGGAAAGTAGTACGTATGGTCCTAAGCAGAAACAAAAGGAAAATCCCCAACCAACATAAACAATGTTCTCCGAGAACCCGGAATCCTGAGAGTATATATTGGCCGTGCCATCCTCAGATTTTTCTAGAGGTATGTTCCATAATGCCAACCCGGATAATGTAATCATCAAGCCAATTACGAAAAATAGAGATCTTCCTTTCAGGCCAGCCTTCCCCATAGATGCACCTCATTGGGTTGGTACATATATCCCTTGGACTACATGGCATCATCTAGGGTAGCGTGTGAGCAGTATCGCAGTCAGACGGTATCTGTGATTCGCATTGTGTTCAGAGGGTCTGCCCTAGCAACCCATTGAGAGTAGGTTATGCTCAGAGGGGTGCTTGCCTAGTCCCTCTGAATACTACTGGGGTCACAGGGCCCCGTTGAGGGTATATTCTGAAGATAACATCCGAGGGACTATTTATCAGTATGATTTACTTACGTGCATCGTGAATTGGATAAACATACTCAATACGGGAGCAAATTTGTATCAGGCAGGAGCAGTAACTTCTCTTGCTTCAACTCAGAATCAGATGCTATCCTTCCAGATTAATCAGAGTGTCAGTGATAACCTAAGAAACATAGAACTTGTTGAGACAAGGAGAATGGTGGTACAACTTACTGGAATACTGGAAGATGCTATGGATTACATCCCAACGCACGCGTCGTATGCGGGAGTGGTAATTCCAATATGTGCGGAATTCGCAAAGAGTCTGAATATTGATGAGGGGAACTTCGACGAAGC
>NYST01000056.1 GCA_002683155.1 Methanobacteriota archaeon
ATATCTGGTTGCAGCACTATTGGTCCTCCCGGGTGCAATATCCAAGTCAGAGCTTTCCACAGCAATGCCTTCCTCGGGAGGCTCGTACGTGTATGTCGAGAGGACCTTCGGACCTCTAGTTGGGACAATAGCTGGCCTTGGGCTGTGGGCCAACTTCATGCTGAAGTCTGCCTTCGCATTGATTGGATTCAAGGCCTATCTCTGGGTCATTGAGGACCTAATCGGAATTGACATCGACCTCGAGACAGCCTCCTTGGCCCTCCTCGTCCTAATTGTTTCCATAAACATCCTTGGGGTCAAGAGGATCAAGAAGATCCAGACCCCGATTGTAATGTTCTCGGCATTCTACCTGCTTTCCCTGTGTGCATATGCCATAGCAACCCAGGATTTAGATTGGAATAGGGTGACTTCGAGGGAAGCCTTCGGCAGTTGGAATGACGTCGCGTCCACCTCTGCATTTGTTTTCGTGTCCTATGCCGGGGTGACTAAGATTGCAGCAGTGGGTGGCGAGATCAAGAATCCGGAGAGGAACATGCCGTACGGGATACTACTGTCGCTATTTTTCAGTTGTCTACTCTATGTGACCGTGACCATGGTCATGGCTGCTGCTGTAGATCCATCTGAGTACATGCATGGGGAACACGGTGCTAGCGAGGACCCGGTGTACATCTTCGCTGAGGCAGTGGGCGGGGGAACCGTTGGGGCAATTGCTGCTATTCTGGCCGTTGTGACGATGACATCGATGGCGCTCGCAGGGATTCTGGCGTCTTCGCGTTTCCCCTTTGCCATGGCTAGGGACAAGCTGCTGCCGCAATTCCTCGAGAATGTCCATGGAAAGTATGGGACTCCGCATTGGGCCATTGTCGGAACAGGAATAGCGATGGGTCTGGCAATCACATTCCTTCCAGTTCATGACGTTGCCGAACTAGCCTCTGGATTCAAGATTATGATTTTCATGCTAATCAATGCCTGTGTTATTGTTCTTCGTAGTTCCTCCGAATCACATGCCTGGTACCATCCGGAATGGAAGACTCCATCACCCCTCTATCCCCTAATCCAGTTGTTCGGGATATTTGGAGGAGGTGCCCTGCTGTACTTCATGGGGACTAAGTCCCTAATCGGGGCAATTGTAGCAATCATCCTGGGAATCATAATCTTCAGGAGTTACGGAGCGGATAGGGTGGTGGACGAGATTACCCCCTGGGAAACCACAAAGAAGATGCTGACTGATCCTGACGAGGTCGAGAAGCGTCGGGTTCATGCAGCATTCCATGCCGCTGACACAGAAGGCACTGGAAATCTGAATCTGGAGGAGTTCATCAGCGCGTTAAAGGCCCTCGGATACATTGTCGGCGGTGGTCCGAACATTCCCGACGATGCGATAGTGATACCTGGTGGTCGCAAGCACAGGAAGAATCGGTTAATCCGAGACCTATTCCACTGGGGAGACGAGGATGAGGACGGATTGATCAACATCGAGGAGTTCCTGACTGTGGCTGAAGAAATCGAGCCTAAGGATTGAGTCTCTGGGCGTGTGATTGAAGTCTGCAACCGTACTGGGGGTGGTCCCGGGTGAGCGTTTGGTATCCAGTCGAGCGAAGAAAGTTACAACACACGTCCTGCAGGAAATGAAGCGTTCTGGCGAGAAGATTGCCATGCTCACCGCTTACGACTACTCGTTGGCTAGGCTAGTTGACGGGGCTGGAGTTGATGTCATCCTTGTAGGGGACTCCGCCTCGAACGTGATGGCCGGGAATGATACGACCGTTCCAATTACCCTCGACCACATGATCTACCATGCACAGTGCGTGGTGAACGCGGTAGACAGGGCGCTCGTTGTCGTGGACATGCCTTTCGGAAGCTACCAGGGAGATTCAAAGCTGGCTCTGAAGAGTGCGATCAGGATCATGAAGGAATCGGGAGGACACGCAGTCAAGATCGAAGGGGGGACGGAGATTGTCGACTCGATCAAGAGGATCCTAACTGCAGGCATCCCGGTCATGGGTCACCTTGGACTGACTCCCCAGTCGATTTACAAATTCGGAACATACTCTGTTCGGGCTAAGGAGGAAGAAGAAGCGGGGAAGCTCATGGAGGATGCGAGGGCACTCCAAGATGCGGGTTGCTTCTCCATTGTCTTCGAAAAGATCCCGGCTGACCTGGCCAAGAGAGTGAGTGAGTCGCTAGATATTCCCACCATAGGAATCGGAGCCGGAGCGGATTGCGACGGACAGGTCCTGGTGTTGCACGACATGCTCGGAATTACCAAGGACTTCTCCCCGAGATTCCTGCGGCGCTATGCGGATCTGGGAGAGGCCGTGGACGGGGCAGTCAAGGGTTACATCGAAGACGTGAGGAAGGGGGATTTCCCTTCCGAAGAAGAGAGCTATTGATGCGGGGGGGAAATTTCCCCCCAACCTTCAAGGACGCCCGCCAACGGGTAGGGTAAGGTCAACATGAGCGAATTGTGGGTTGAGAGGCACAGACCGCGTTCTGTAAGCGAGATGAAGGGGCAGAAGGCGGTAGTTGACAGGCTGAAGGCCTACTCAAAGTCCCGTACCTTCCCGCACCTCATGTTCGCAGGTCCACCTGGTACTGGCAAGACGACAGCGGCTCTGGCCCTGGCGAGAGACGTATTCGGAGAGGGCTTCAGAAGCAACCTTCTGGAGATGAATGCAAGTGACGAGAGGAAACTTGAGTCGATTAGGACCAAGGTCAAGCAGTTTGCTCGGACCGCTCCGATGCCAGGGACCACGTTCAAGGTCATATTCCTGGATGAGGCCGATGCTCTGACACCCGATGCTCAAGGGGCTCTGCGGAGGATAATGGAGCAGTTTGCCGAGACTTGCAGGTTCATCCTGTCTTGCAACTACTCGTCCAAGATTGTCGAGGCGATTCAATCCCGGTGCGCGGTTTTCAGGTTCAGGCCGCTGAACACGGAGAAGGTGCTGGAGAAGGTAATCGAGGTCGCCAGTAGCGAAGGGGTTGACCTCGAGCAGGAAGCGGCACAGGCAATAGCCAATGTCAGCCTAGGCGACCTCAGGAAGGCCATCACATCCCTGCAAGTTGCCGCATCGCTCGATTCGCACGTGACTAGGGATCTAGTCTACGAGACAACTGCAACTGCCCCTCCAGAGGAGCTCCATGGTTTCTTCCTGGCCTGCAAGGAGGATGGTTTCCAACCAGCCAGGAGGAGGATGAGGGGGATTCTTGACAGGTTCGGGCTGGCGGGGACTGACCTTGTCAATCAACTTCATCGAGAGTTGGGCGGAGTGACTTTCCTAGACGAGGCGCAAAAACTAGCAGTGACCGAGGCGATGGCAGAATGCGACTTCAGAATGGTCGAAGGCGGGGGTGAGTCACTGCAACTCGATGCCATGGCCGCTAGAATATGCGGCCTGATTGGCAACTAGGAAGATGACTGGAGGATACTTAGGGTGTACTCCACGACCCAAACATTGTCGCCATCTCGCCATGGGACCATTCCCCCTTCTTCCATCAGAGTGATGTGAACCACATACTCGCCCGGGCCACAACCCTCTGGGCACAAATTCCACGCCATAGAGACATCTGCTGAATGAGGCGCTACCTTGGGTCCCGAGTTGTCCCCTGTTAGAGCATTCTTCTTCAAGCCCCTGACCCAGTCATTTGCGTCGACGGAGTCGAAGGTATCGGATGGCCCATTGTTTGCAATCTCGGACACTAAACCGTACTCGCTGACTATCGGATCCATCTGGCCCACTTTGTGAATGGTGAGATTCATCGTTGAGTTACTGGCATCCACGTTGTCCCTTACCCCCAGACCGAGGATAACTGGAATTGAGTCCTGTGAAATCCTGATCTCGTAGACCCTTCCATCTAGGTCCGAATCAGAAATCCCCTCACTGCTAGCTATGTCGATTGCACCGGCAAGATGCGGGGCTGCTATGTCGGCGATTGGCGGGTTTACCAAAGCAAAGGAGAGAGCGAGCCAAGTAAACAAGTACAGAAAAGATGCTCTAACCCAATTCCCAGTACTGAAAAGTTCGAAGAACTGATTTGGGATAACCAGTTGATGAAGTGGGCGGATGAGTGCAATCATTAGGACCGGGAGGAGCCATAGAATCTGCTGAGGGCTATCCATCCCCGGCATGATGTAGAACCTCATCAACAAAGCAACGGAGAGGCCGAAGAGGATTACTAGCCACATGGACATCGCATCAGCCTTCTCCTTTTCTGCGTGAGCGGATGGGTCGAAGGGCTCCAGGGTGGTGGACTTCTTGTCTCCGCCCTTCGAACCCGCGCCCTTCTTGCCGGAATAGGCACTTGCCCTAAGAGCAGTATCGACATCGACCATGGATGGTTCTGGCGAGAGAGGGCGACACATCAACCCTGCGTGTGAGCCCCGAAGTTGCTATTGCATTACCGGCAATGCTCAAATGGCCTCTTCTTCCGCCTTGGAGATATGCCGGGGTGGCGTAGTTGGTAGCGCGTCGGACTCATAGGGAAAAGTTGGCGGGGTTTTCTTCGCTAACACAATCGATGAGCGCATCATGCCTAGCCGAAAATGTCTGAGACATCCGAAGGTCGCGGGTTCAAGTCCCGCTCCCGGCACCAAAACCTGATGCAAGCGAGCCTTTGATGGACCGAGTCTCTCTGCCCGGCATCATGGAGGATTGGCCAAAGCCCGGAACTCCCGTCAAACTAATTGTGAAGACATGGGCTGGAAAAGCAGAGCATATCGGAATATCCCTGCCCAGATCAGGGGAGGGGTTGATTACGATGAAGCTTCAGAACGGCTACAATGTTTCATTCCCAGAATCATACGTAGATTCATTCGAGTTACTCGACGAGACCCCCAAGATCGAAGAGGAGGTTGCGGAAAGCGAACCACAGGACGATACTCTGCCTCTTGTGCATCTAATTCACACTGGTGGAACGATTGCTAGCAAAGTAGACTATGCCACGGGTGCAGTCACCGCAAGGTTCGACCCTCACGAACTACTAGACGCAGTTCCCGAGCTTCGTGGCATAGCAAGGATTCGTGCGGTAAAACTGGGGAACATGTGGTCCGACGACCTCCGTCCAAGGCATTGGAATAGAATGCTGAAGGCTACCGAAGAGGCCTTCGCAGAAGGGGCCGTTGGCTGCGTCATCACCCACGGAACCGATACTCTGCACCTATCGGCTGCAGCAATCTCCTACGGCTGGTCGGGACAAGGGGGGAGGCCCCCGGGGAGAATTGTCCTCACCGGCTCACAGAGGTCTCCCGATCGTGGGTCATCTGATGCTGCAGAGAACCTGATTGCATCGGTACAATGGGCAGCCCACGGACCAAAGCCAACTGGATACCGTGATTCCTCGGTGGTCATCGTACATGCGAGTTCCTCAGATGGCAGTTGTGCAGTTATTCCTGGATGTGCTTGCAGAAAGTACCACTCTTCCCGTAGGGACGCCTTCAAACCGATTAACCAGGATGTACTTGGCCATGTCTTCATGGATGGGAGGGAGGTCAGAATAGAATACTCACCCGAGGCTCATGACGCTAGAGTCGAGTCGATTTCACCGAAGCCGTTCGACGAATCGATACGAATCGCCCAATTCATCTCCGACCCACATTTGCATCCGGACCAAGTTCAGGGGGCGATAGACTCTGGATTCGATGCATTGCTATTCCATGGAACCGGCTTGGGGCACCTCCCAATTTCAAACCCAGAGGAGGATAGTTTGGAAAATACAAGACTGAGGATGATGCTGGAGGACCACATAGCCAGAGGAGGGGTTGTGGTCATGGTGACCAACGCAATACACGGGCCGGTCAACATGAACGTATATTCCAAGGGTCGTGACCAGCAAGAAATGGGGATCATCGGCCATGGGTCCCTATGCCCTCCTGGTTCGGCTTTGGTCAAGCTTCACCATCTCCTCTCAGTAGGGGGAAAAGATTCTGTAGAGAGAGGTTGGGAGATGGACCTGGTGGGAGAAAACCCCACGTTCTCCAGATCCTAGTTTCTCCGGTTTGCTGATGAACCGACTGGCACTTGGATGAGTCATGGCAGGGCTATCCCCAAGCGACAATCTGGATTCCTTCAGGAAGGACTCGGCATCTCCGGGAGATAGGGGCGTAATCAAGGAGATGAGGGAGTCCGGGTCGCAGACAGCGAGAGAGAGGATACTCGACCTTCTAGATGAGGGGAGTTTCGTCGAGGTCGATGCTTTCGTGAGACATAGGTCTGGCGATCACTCGATGCATCTGCACACCCCCTTGGGCGATGGGGTTGTCGCCGGGCACGGCATGATAGACGGAAGGAGGGTGGCATGCTTCTCACAGGACTTCTCTGTCTTCTCAGGAACCATGGGCGAGATGCATGCAAAGAAGATTGGCAAAGTAGTGGAGTTCGCCGAGAAGGCGAGTATCCCACTGATTGGAATCTGGGACGGAGATGGCCAACGTGCTCACGAGGGAGTCACCTCGCTGGGCCCGAATGGGGATCTTCTGGACGGCATAGTATCCTGCTCTGGCAAGATCCCAATGATCTCAATAATCCTGGGAACGGTGTCAGGAACAAGCGCTCTTGCAGCCGGCCTATCCGACTTCATCATACTTGGAAGTCAGAGGGGAAGGATGTTCATGCGCAGTCCGTATGTGATTCCCGAAATCGTGTCGGGAGAAGTCGACGAGGACGCCCTTGGCGGTGCTAATCACCATGCGAGCAGGAGCGGTGTTGCATGCTTAGTTTCGGAAAGTGAGAGGGGGGCCTTCGACATGGCGGCCGAGATTCTTTCACACATGCCTGATAACACTATGTCGGACCCCCCTGTAATTGGTTCTGGAGATAAGTGGGATCGCAAGTGCAAGGGGATGGAGAAGTTAGTCCCCCAGGACTCAGACAGACCATATGA
>NYST01000057.1 GCA_002683155.1 Methanobacteriota archaeon
AGGGGAGCGTTAAATAGACAATATGTTCAGGAGTACACGTCCAAGTCCTTGACGATAGCATCAGTGAGGTCGAGGACTTCGAAGATTCCGTTTTCCGCCCTTTCCTCCAGCACGCTAGTGACGGTAGGTATCGAGTTGGTAACCCAAAATTTGTTGAAGGTGCACCTGTCGCCTCCCTTGTCAAACCTTCTCCAGCTCTCATTGGGGAAAACGGCGTGAGCAACAAATGCTGACACTTCGGCAGCGCCGGCATCCTTGAGAACCTTGCCGCACTCAAACAAGGTCCCGCCCGTTTGCACGAGGTCGTCAACTATGACGATGTGCTTCCCCAGGGCGTCCCCCTCTTGAATCTTCACAGACCTCTTGTCTCCGTCCCTCACTTTCCCGCAGATCAAGATCTCCACGCTCATGTCGTCGAAGAGCTGCCCGAACCTTTTGGCCGCGCCATCGTCCGGGAACGCAATGCAGTCTATACTGGTATTCTCGATGCGCTTTTTTAGCAGGGGTATCGTGGTTTGCAGACTGGCTATAGCATTACCGTGGAGGTAGAACCTATTCTGCAGAGTGTGAAGGTCATAAACCATCAACCTCGTGGGCCTGCCGCAGTTAGGCAAGGAAGAAAACAAGTGAGCATACGTGCTAGCGGTGGCAACGGTTCCCTCCCTCGTTACTCTCTCCATCGTTCCCACCGGGCTGTAGGGAAGGACAACGGTGAGGCTCTCTATGAAGCTATTAAGAAGGACTATCATGACTTGAAACTGCGACAGGGTTACGTCGTTGTTGTGGAAGGATGCGAGGAACAAAACGTGCTCGCCTGAGATTAAGTTGTAGGGGGAGAACCCCGATATGGATATGTTGTCCGTGCCGTCGGGAAACTTGCCCCACGACGTGCTGTGGTATGTGAACCTGTTGTTTAGTTGTCATTTTGTTATTTTTTGTTTTTTTTGTGTTTTGGGCGGCAGGAGGGGCGTGTCAGAACGGCGCGACTGCCGTGCGACTCGTCGAAGCAGCAGATAAAAGCAATCGCGTAATTCGCACAATCATCACCTGTCTGGGTAGTCCGTCGCCAGCCTCTTTGCCAAGGGCACAGCGGCCTCAGCTGCAACAACTTGATACTTCATGCTTTTCCTCTTGTTTATGTGAGAAGCGAACGCAATCTTCTTCTGCACGTCGTCGATGTCTCCTATCGCGTCGCGATCCTTCGAAGAAAGAAGCGCCGTGCGACGGCGGCCATAACTCGCTGCGGCCTCGACAGAGACCACGGCCCACCCTTGCCTGCTGCGGCGGACCCCGCCGCCGCTCAAGCCGAGGCTTGGACTTGACAGGGAGTTGCAGAGCGCAGAGCTCGTGCCGCAACCTATGGCAACTGAAAGGCACGTAGACGCTGCGCGAAGGCACAGCAGGACGAGCAACGAGCACGATGCGACCGTGAGATTGACCATTTTATACCAACAAGAAAAAGCTGAAAAGAATCGAGAAGGAACTGCCGAACGAACACAAAAAAGCGAAGACTCCGCAGCTCCTTCGTCGAGTCGTGGAGAAGGAGGACTACGCAAACAAGAAACAAATAGTCATTGGGAATGCCTCCTCCCGAGAAGAAAAGGTATGCCATTGGGTCGGTCGTGAACGCTAGGAGTGGGGAGTCGTCTTCCTCCTTCCTGCTGTCGGCGGTCGTAGTCTCCGTGGACGATAACGGCAACTTTTATGAGGTCAAGTGGCAGGACGCTGGCTGGAAGGACTGGATCGAAAGTGATAGGATTGAAAGCGTAATTGAGGGGCCGAGGGGCGCGGATGCCGAGGACGAGCCGAGCTGTGTCAGGAGATTGACGAGAAACGCCGCCGCGCGGCCTTCCGCGTCGACTCCCGTGCCTGATAGGCCTGCGAAAAGGCGATCAGTCAGCAGTTTGAAGAACAAGAGCGACACCGCCCCGGCTCTTCCTTGCGGTGGTGGGGAGCAAGAGGATAGCCGCGGCGACGACGCTAAGGAAGAGGATGTAGAGAGGCTCGAGGTCCGCGTTGTAGCGTCTGGCGGCGACGCCGTGGGCCGCCAGGGTGAGGACAAGGATGAGGAGGAAAAAAAGGATACCGGCAGCTGCGACGAGGACGACTCAACGTTGCTGGATATTGCATTGAAGGAGAAGAGATCCCGTGGCGGCGGCAACGGGGGGCAGAGGTGAGCTATTGCTTGACGGTAGTAGAAGAAGGGCTTCTTCTTGTATACTCCTCTAAAAAAAATCTCTGCTAACTAATACCATTATTCCGTGATCCGTTGCATCGTTGCTTGCAAGCAGTAAATCCAAGCTGCCACGCATTTCAAGCACCGGCGCAGTTCGGCCTCAGCATACCTGGGCTGAGCTTCACGAGACGTGCAAGGAAGGCTTCGCTAAGTTGATCGGCAAGGCGGACTCCACCCTGTCAGTTGTCGCTAATATGTGCGCGTACATTGAGGCTTTGTCGAACCCCGCCGCTGCGGAAATGGATCCATCCGCCGTTAGAACCTTGGCTGGTTTGCCGCCTTTCGAAGGAATCTGCTGCGTCGCTATCCGGCATCTCGAGCGCGCCTTCGGGTCCTTGGAGGGCGCTTGGAACGTTGGCTGTTGGAGGTGGTGCGCCACTCTTAACCCGGTAGCGCGAAGGTACCAGCACATGTTCTACCCCCCCCAGGGTGCGGGCAAGGCATTCATTCTTCCAAGCGCGGTAGGGGGTTTCCTCGAGAAGAGCGCTTTGCCGGGCGCATTTGCGAAGTCCGGCCCGGAGGCCGACCCTGCGGCTGCTACTGCTCCTGCTACTGCTACCCCTTCTCCCAGCGCAGCAAAAAAAGCAACATCGAAGTCGCCTGAAGCGCCTGCTCCGCATTCAACGGACTCTCCGTCATCTGTCGCTGGCCTTCCTGTCGTCGGCGATGGGCTCCCTAAGAAACCCTCTCACTTCGTCGAGAAGGCCAAGACGGGCCGTTCTACTTGTAAGAAATGTGACAAGAAGATAGATAAGTCTGTCCTGAGGGTGGGAACCCAGCCGCTCTTCCGCGGCAAGCCTGGTTACGTTGTTTGGTACCACTTGGATTGCGCCACCTTCAACCCCGCCGAGTTCCCGAGAGGCGAGGAAGTAGGGGGCTACCACACCCTCACGCCGGAAGAGAAGGAGAAGGTGGACAAGAGGGTGGCCTCCTCGGCTGCGGAGTACGTGGACGACAGCCAAGAAGCTTCTCTCGCCCCTCTTGAGTTCTCGGGCCCGCTAAGGCTGAAACCTGGTTGTCTCACAGCGACGCTGCTTCCGTACCAAAAAGATGGTCACTCGTGGATGGTTCAGCAGGAGATTGGGAAAGAGAGTAGGAGAGGAGGCATTCTTGGGGACGAGATGGGGATGGGCAAAACTGTTCAAACCATTGCTTGCATTGTCGACAATCTTCCGAAGTTCCACAAGAAGACGCCGCCCGCTTCGATCAGCGATCCGCGCGAGGTCGCTGAAGAGCAAAGCTGGGAAATAGCGCTGGATGAGTGGACTAAGGAGATGGAGCTCAGCAACATTCCCAAGTCGCTTCAACCGAAGGATGGTCCCAAGAGGGCGGGCACTCTAGTCGTGTGCCCCGTCGTGGCGCTGGCCCAGTGGAAAAGCGAGCTAGAGAAGTTTACGGCGCCTGAGTCAATTTCCGTGGCGATTTACCATGGTCCCAACAGGGGCGGGCTGGTCGGTTTACTGCCGATGTACGATGTTGTTTTGACAACCTACCAGGTCGTCGAAGCTGACTTCAGGAAAATGAGCTCGCCCAATAAGGTCACCTGTCCTTACTGCGGGTCGAGGTACAAGGCTGACAAACTCGCTGTTCACATGAAGTACTACTGCGGGCCGGGCGCAATGAGAACGGAGAAACAAAGCAAGCAAAGGCGAGGTCGAAGCAACCGGTTCACCAAGATGAAGGGCGTGAAGGAGATGAAGGGCGTGAAGGAGATGAAGGGCGTGAAGGAGATAAAGGGCGACGCAGCAGCAAGTAGTACGAAGACCAGCTCTACTGGAAAAGAGGCAGCGTCGGTCGGGAAAAGAAAGTCGCCCACAGTTCCTCGTGGCGGGAGAGGCGACGCTAGCGAGCCCGGAAGTAGCGACGACGACGATGATGATGAAAGCCCTTTAGTTCTCACCTCTGAGAGCGGCCACAACACGAAGGTCCCAAGAAGGAAGAAATTCACCAATGTCTCTTCTTCGTCTGCAAAGGGTGCAGCCGCCCCCAAAGCGACTCCCAAGCCGACGAGGCAGAAGAGGTCCGCGTCGTTATCGGCCGCCAAGTCGGCCAAAAGGATGATAGATCAAGAAGCCAAATATGATGCTGATGGAAACGAGGTTGGCGACTCGGACTCTGTTGTGTCCCTTGCTGAGTCGTCAGACTGTGTGTCTGCTGCCTCCTCTTCTTGCTCACAAGAGTCGTCCAGCTCGGAATCGGAATCCGAGTCCGAATCTGAGCTCGACTCTGACTCTAGCGACGACTTTGAAACAGTTAGGTCAGTAGCTAAAAAGGCGTCGAAGACAAACTACGCCTCGACCTCCTCCTCCTACTGGAGTTCGAAGAAGAAGACGACAAAGAAGAAAACAACGACGAAGAAGAAGTCTTTTGACTCGTCTGACGATGATGACGACTCTTCGTCCGACTCTGAGCCGCCGCCGCGGAAAGTTAAAGCCTTTGATTTGAGCAAGCTGTTAGAGAATTCCATGAAGGGTGCAAAGACATCCCCACTCCACGCCATGCTTTGGTGGCGCATTGTGCTTGACGAGGCCCACATGATCAAATCGCGTGCCTCTTCAACTGCCAAGTCTGCGTACGCGCTATCCGCCGTGAACAGGTGGTGCCTCAGTGGCACGTGCATTCAAAATCGAGTGTCGGAGTTGTATTCGCTGATTCGCTTCCTTCGCATCTCCCCCATGGCGAACTATTTCTGTAAGGGAAACAGGGGCACGTGCGACTGCTCGTCCTTGCACTATCGCATGGTCAACGGCATCTGTCAAGATTGCGGGCACACTTCCATGCAGCACTACGCTTACTTTAACAAGCACGTTCTGAATCCTATCCAGCGATGCGGTTACAAATTGGATGGGAAGAGGGCCATGCTCAAGCTGAAGCATGACGTGCTTGACAAATTTTTGATGCGCCGGACCAAGGCCTCTAGAGCCGAGGATCTCGTCCTTCCTCCGCGTATTGTCGATATCAAGTACGTTCAGCTTCACCCCACCGAGGAAGATTTCTATTCGTCCCTTTATACGCAAGGTCGCACAGAGTTTGACAGCTACGTGGAGGAAGGGACGCTGCTGAACAATTACGCTCACATATTTGACCTGCTGATGAGGATGAGGCAAACCGTCGATCACCCTTACTTGGTGATGTACTCCAACCGAGCCATGGAAGAGCTCAGGCAGCGGGAAGGAAGCAGCAGCAGCGACTCTCGCAAGGCTACGACAGCAAGCAAAGGGGCTCAGTCATCTCGGAACGCTGGTATTTGCGTGATTTGCTCAGAAATTGTTGAGAACAATGTCTCCTCTTCATGTTGCCCCGAAAACTCCTTCTGTCGTAAGTGTGTTATTGAGTTCATGGAGGCGGCCCCCGTCGAGAATGCGAGTCACGTGCTATGCCCTGGCTGCAACTCGCCCTTCACCATCGACTTGAACGCTGCTGCCCCTGCGGACGGCGCCGCAGAGGAGAACGAAGGCGATGATGATTATTCTGGCAAGGCAGCTAATGCAAAGAAACGGCGCAAGGTTGGAGACACCGTCAACGACAGCACTAGCAACCTCGACGACGTGCCGTCGCTCAAAGAATTGGGACACATAAATGGCAACTCGATACTCAGGAGGATCCCGCTTGAAAACTTTGCGACGTCATCCAAGATTGAAGTTTTGACGTCGGAGCTGCTCAAAATGAGGCAAACTTCGCAGGGGAGCAAGGCCATAATATTCTCGCAATTCGTCAACTTTCTCGACTTGGTCAGGTGGAGGCTGCATTCCGATCCATTCCTTAGAGACGCCGGGCTAGGGGCGAGGACGCTGCAAGGAAGCATGAAGGTACAGGAACGAGACGAGGTTCTTCGAGAGTTTCGCGAGGACAGCAATGTCAGAGTGCTCCTCATCAGCCTGAAGGCGGGCGGAGTCGCCCTCAACCTCACTAATGCGGACCACATTTTCCTGTGCGACCCGTGGTGGAACCCCGCTGCCGAGATGCAGGCCATTGACAGGACGCACAGACTTGGGCAAAGAAGGGCAATCAAGGCCATCAGGCTCGTTTGCTTGAACACCGTCGAGGAGCGAATACTGCAACTTCAAGAAAAGAAGAGGCTAGTTTTTGACGGCACCGTTGGCGGCGACGCCGACGCGCTGGCGAGGCTCACCGTCGATGACATTACCCAGCTCTTCAGGTGATGGTGCCGAGGGGACGAGACGGAATAAAAAAATAATAATAATTAAATAGTGCCAAGTTATTTAAAAAAAAAAAAATGGGTGTTCCTCATACTACTTTGTTGTTTCAAGTTAGCCGCATTCCTTGTTGATTCCCTCCACGGAAATGTTTATTTTTATAAGCTTCTTACGACCCCATAATATATATATATATAGATAACCCTAACCCAAA
>NYST01000058.1 GCA_002683155.1 Methanobacteriota archaeon
CCTAGACACGGATGGGATTTCCAGAATCTGCCAGAGTGAGGGAATAGGTACGATTTACCATCTCGCCGCACTCCTTTCTGCGGTCGGCGAGCGCGATCCAGATTTGTGCAGAAGGATCAACGTAGGGGGGACAATCTCGGTTCTCGAGGCGGCAAAGGAATGCAATCTCAGAGTCTACTCCCCTTCATCGATAGCGGTTTTCGGACCAGACTCGCCAAAGCACGCAACTCAAGATTCCCCACTCAATCCAACCACTGTCTACGGGGAGACCAAGGTCACTGGCGAGGCCCTCGCCCGTGAATACTTGGATCAATTCAACGTCGACACCAGAGGGATCCGATACCCCGGCCTCATTTCCTACAAGGCACCCGCTGGTGGGGGAACAACTGACTACGCTGTGGAAATATTCCATGCTGCACTGGAAGAAGGACACTACCAATGTTTCGTCCGCTCTGACACTCGTCTTCCTATGCTATACATGGATGACGCAATCAATGCCACCCTCTCCCTCATGGGCTCTAGTGAAGACGATCTAGGAGATTCCAGGGCTGGATACAACATATCTTGTCTTTCTTTCTCAGCAGGAGAGCTAGCAGATGCCATATCCGAAAGGATAGAGGGATTCACTTGCGATTTCGTACCCGATGTCAGGCAGGAATACGCTGACTCGTGGCCGGATTCGATAGACGGCTCTATAGCCGAGGACGAGTGGAATTGGACTCCTAAGTTCGACCTAGAATCATTAGTTGATGAGATGCTCAGGGGAATCTCCAGTCGCTAGACCTCGGCTTCGCCATCCCAGACTGGAGTACTCGGATCAGTCCTTGCCCAGAGCACATCATCAATCCTAAGTACGCCGATTGCAGCTTCGGTTGCTCCCGAGAGAGCGTGCCTAACTACGAATTCAGTGTCCAAGATACCCATCTCCCCCATGTCACAGTTCTCACCACTTTGTAGGTCGAAACCAATCCAGGCCCCAGATTCTCTTTGATCGGCAGATAGCGAGAGTATGATCTCCACAGGATCCCTGCCGGCATTCTCAGCCAGAATCCTAGGGATCGACTCAAGTGCTGAAGCATAAGCCTCTATCGCAAGCTGCTCTCTCCCTGACTGTGACTGGGAGAATGATCTCAGATGCCTAGCTAGGTGGGACTGAATTGCGCCCCCGCCGGGGAGCACCCCGGGCCTGCTGTTCAGTCGATGCGCCACACCAATGGCATCATCAAAAATCCTGATCGCCTCTTCCCTAATTGCTGGAGATGAACCCCTGGCAACCAGTGTCATCCCGCCGCCGTCACCTTCTATCAGGGTGTGATTAACATCCGCTATTCTTTCTTCTACCCTCTTCGAATATGTTCCCAGATCACTTTCTCCAAGGCCGCTAACGCTTCTTGTCGGTCTAGCCCCGGTGATCCTGGACAATAGGTCCATGTCGCTTCTTTCGAATCTTCGGTATGCTACGATTCCAGCCTTTGTCAGTTGCGTAACCGCTTCATCATCAATCCCGTCTCTGACTACCAGAAGGTTAACTCCGAGTGATGAGAGATGAGCAACCTGCTTTTGCAGATTCCCCCTGGATCTTTCGTGGAATTCCTGCAGTATTCCGATACTGCTGACCTCGATCGAAGCATCGGTTTCCAGTTTGGCTTGTTCCAAACCGCCATCAATTATCGCCACAACTCCTCCGTCAGAATTCTCCGGACTGTTTGCATCGACTCTCGATTTTAGAAGCATCAGGCCGTTTACCAATGATGAGTCCATGACTGCCCCTTCTCCTACCTGTAAGCGCTTTACAACTATTCTTTCTAGGTCATCGCCCCCTTCCATTTCCACGAGCCTGTCTGCTGCCTCTATTGCTAGGCTTGCAATCAAGCTACAGACGGATGAGTCACCCTTTCCTTGGAGGGAGGTTCTAATGACTTGGGATTTCTGCTCGCCATCAGATTCTCTTGACACCCTCTCGGTCTCTTTGATGGCCTCCTCCAGTGCAATTGAGTACCCGTTAACAATTATCGATGGATGAACTCCCATCCGAACTAGTTCCAGAGCGTTCTGCAGCATCTCTGCAACAAGCAGGACCGTCGTAGTCGTCCCGTCCCGAGCAGACCTATCCTGCGATGATGACGCATCGATAAGAAGTCTAGCAGTCGGATGTTCGACGTTTGCCTCCTCAAGAACCGTGACGCCATCGTTGGTGACCAAAGCAGAACCATCCCCATCAACCAGCATTTTATCCAGGCCCTTTGGACCCAGGGTCGAACGAATTGCTCCAGCAAGGGATGAAGCAGCCTTGACGTTGTTTACCAAAGCCGTCCTTCCGTGGATCCTGTCAGTGTCTTCCAGGGCTACGTCGTGATCAGACTCCACCATCTGTCCCCTCCAATCAAGCCTCTGTTTTCAATACGCTCATACGTTATCCGCGCCATCTTCCTCCCGGTATTTCCGTTTCATTCAAATACCACCAGTCTTTCGCACTATACAACTAGAGGTTGATTAGTGATATTATGACTAGAGAGAATTGGGATAATTTCGATGAAGAAGCCATCGAGGAAATGGCCAGGATGTTCGAACAAATGGGCATGCCAGTCGACATCAATACTCTGAAATCGATGATCGAGCAAGTAAGAAGCCAATTCGAGGAAATGGGGATAGACCCGGAGAAGGTCTCCATGAGCGAAGTCAAACTAGGGCTCAACTCGGATCCAGAGGAGTTCATGAAGAACTTCGAGTCAATGATTAGCGGACCTCAGGGACTGGGCGATTTTCTGAAGAAGATGGGTGTCGATATCCACATCAAACCCGCTGTCTCTGAAGTAAGAGTCGATGTCGACGAAAGCCAGCATGAAACGAAAGACGACTCGATTCCAGAGGAGGACGTATACGTTAATGATGACCAGATGTTCGTTACAATCGACGTATCAAAGTTCGATGATATCTCCTCCGATAATCTTGAGTTAAGCCTTACAGGCGAAGGAGTGGTTCTACAGATGCTCAGGACGAACCAGATCAGGCCATTCCGAACATTCGTACTCCCAAACGCATCATCAGAGGTAGCCAATTGGGAGATTAATAATGGCATCCTCGACATCACATTCGAACTGAAGTAGTTTGGAACAAAAACAGGAGAAATGAAAATGGGATCTGCAGTAATCGGAATTGACCTAGGAACGACAAACAGCTGTGTAGCTACGATTGAAGGTGGGAAGGCAGTAGTGATCCCCAACTCAGAGGGGTCTCGGACCACCCCTAGCGTAGTTGCCTTCACCAAGGAAGGTGAACGTTTGGTTGGAGTCACCGCTAAGAGGCAGGCGGTTACCAACTCGGAGAGGACAATCATCTCAGTAAAGAGAGAAATGGGCACGGACTGGACAAAGGACATAGATGGGGACAACTACTCTCCCCAGGAGATCTCTGCATTTGTCCTCCAGAAGCTAAAGGCAGACGCTGAAGAGTATCTGGGGACAGAGGTCAAGCAAGCAGTAGTGACTTGTCCAGCCTACTTCTCTGATTCTCAGAGGAAGGCTACCAAGGACGCAGGAAGGATTGCAGGACTAGAGGTTCTGAGGATAATCAACGAACCCACTGCCGCAGCACTGGCCTATGGTGTCGACAAGGAGGAGGATCAGACGGTCCTCGTCTACGACCTAGGTGGCGGGACATTCGATGTTTCCATTCTGGAGATTTACCAGGTCGATGGACAACCACAGATAGAGGTCAAGGCGACCAGCGGCGACAACAGACTCGGTGGTGACGATTTCGATGAGGCTGTAATGGAGTGGATAGTTTCAGAGTTCAAGAAGTCCACTGGAATAGACTTGGAGAAGGATCTGCAGGCCATGAGCAGGATTCGTGAAGCAGCAGAGAAGGCCAAGATCGAGCTCTCCGGTACTCCATCGACTCAGATCAACCTACCATTCATCACAATGAACGATGGTCAACCAGAGCATCTCGACATGTCCCTGTCTCGTTCGAAGTTCGAGAAACTCACATCGAATTTGGTCGAGAGGACGATGTCCCCAACCCGCCAGGCAATGAAGGATGCAGGGATAAAGAAGGGTGACGTAGACAAGGTATTGCTAGTCGGTGGTTCGACTAGGGGTCCAGCGGTACAGCAAGCCATCGAGAAGGAGGTAGGAAAGGCACCTTTCAAGGGTATCAATCCGGATGAGGCAGTTGCTATGGGAGCGGCCCTACAGGCGGGAATAATCGTCGGTGACGAGGGAGTCACAGACGTCCTATTGCTTGACGTAACTCCACTAACGTTGGGAATTGAGACGCTCGGTGGAGTGACCACTACTATGATTGAGAGAAACACCACAATCCCCTCAAGAAGGTCCGAGACATACTCCACTGCGGCAGACAACCAGCCAGCCGTTGAGATCCATGTCCTGCAGGGGGAGAGGGAGTTCGCTAAGGACAACATCACCCTCGGTAGATTCCATCTGATGGGGATCCCAGCGGCTCCAAGAGGAATACCTCAGATCGAGGTTACATTCGATATCGATGCCAATGGAATCGTCAACGTATCCGCAAAGGATCTTGGAACGGGGACGGAGCAGTCGATCAAGATTGAGAGCCAGACCTCACTCTCTGAGGACGAGATAAAGCAGAAGATAGAGGATGCCGAGAAGTTCGCTGATGAGGACAAGAGAAGGAAGGCAAAGGTCGAGATGAGGAACTCGGCGGACAGCGTAGTCTATCAGACTAGGAAGATGATTGAAGAAAACGAGGAAAAGCTCTCAGAGGATGACACCAAACCAGTCCTCGAGAAGCTGGATGAACTTGAGTCTCTGATCGTCAAGGACGAGACCCCCATTCCCTTGGAGGACATCGATGAGGCCGCAATTCAGACCAAGATGTCAGAACTGGAGCAATCCATGCATGCCATATCGACAAAGCTCTACGAGGCAGCAGCAGCTGAGATGGCAGAGGAAAAGGCGGATGGCGACGACGATGGCGTCGTTGATGCAGACTTCGAGGTCGTCGACTCAGATGACGAGGACCAAGACTGATCAATCTTCAGTGATTAGCCTATGCAGGGTCCGAACGTGGACCCCGGAGGTCCCGTATTGGAAGAGGGGATTCACTCCCTCAGAACGAGCCTTTGCTCCCGGGCCCCACGCAGTACCCGCGATGTCCAAGTGCACCCATGGAATCTTCTCAGCCTCTTCATCGAACCCTCTGTGGGGGACGAAGAACTCCAAGAACGAAGCCGCGGAGTTCGAGGAACCAGCACGCCCACCTATTGATCCATTCCTGATATCCGCAAAAGCAGAATCTGTCATGTACTTGCGGAACTGCGAATTCAGGGGCATCCTCCAGACAGGCTCGCCACTCCTTCTCGCTGCTGCCTTGATTCTCTTGGCAATCCCCTCTTCGTTAGCCCACATCCCAGATATCTGATTTCCCAGAGCAGTTACCACGGCACCAGTAAGTGTCGCTAGGTCTACTATGTACTCAGGATCCATCTCGCCAGCCTTCCATAAACCATCGGAAAGAACGTTCCTTCCCTCGGCATCAGTGCTGAAAACCTCGACAGTTTTTCCGGAGTACGTTTTGAAAACGTCCCCTGGACGATAGGCCCCAGAACCAGGCATGTTCTCGGCTAGGCAGGCTATCCCATTCACCCTCTTCGAGAAGCCAGTGGAGTAGAGGGCCTCCATCAGTCCGAATACAGTAGCAGCTCCGCACATGTCGTACTTCATGTCCCACATTCCGCCAGTCGGTTTGATTGAGATCCCTCCTGTATCGAAGGTAATTCCTTTGCCAACAATGCAGGGTCTCTGGATTCCCTCATCGGCTTCCGGATTCAGTGTGAAAAGGACCATGCAAGGTTTCCTGTCACTTCCCTTGCCTACGTTGATCAATCCCCCCATGCCAAGCTCCTGCAACTTCTCCCAATCGTATACTTCCACTGAGACGTTATCCTTGCCCACGGCCCATTCTTCTGCCCTGCGAGCATATTCCATCGGGTAAAGCACGTTAGCGGGCTCATTGCCAAGGTCTCGTGCTAGGTGAACACCTCCGACAACCGAGTGAATTAGAGAAAGCCCACCAGCAAGCGTCTCCTGATGCCTAGGGCTGGCTTGGAAGTCTATTGACCATGGTTCTGAGATGTGGCTTTCATCGATTTCTTGATGCTCTAGGAACTCGTAATCCCTCAGCATCATTCCCTCGGCGAAGTCCATCATTCGCTCCCCAGTCCACCCAGAGGTGAATCTGACACACACTGATATCCCCTTCTTCTTGGACAGCGAGGCCATCGTCCTAGCCCCGGTGTTGCGAGCCATTCGGTGACCAAGGCTATCTTTCTCACCCATGCCAATCAGCATGACCCTGCACCCAGGGGTCCACACCACCATCCTCTGCCCCTTCTTCCCTTGGAACTCGTCAGACGATATCGCTTCCTTGATCAGGTTTCGCTGTGATCTACTTAGTCCCGCAAGTGCATTGTTGGGGGCTCTTTCAATCCCTTCGAAGAGGGGTATCAGCAGTTGTTCTCTCGCTTCATCAAATTCACTATTGGACCAATTCACCTTATCGCCAAAGTCTCAGATTTGGTGCTAATATACAAAGAATTTCCTTGGAAAGGCAGACTTTAGAGTCACTTTTGTTAATTGAGATTATTAAATAACACTACTAACTATGCATTTCTTTAATCGGACAAACCATCCCATATGCCATTCTTCATGAGGTCACAACTTCTGCCTCAATGACTCCCGCAGGAGCGCGTCTCTTAGGTTTGGAATCGCCGATCACCTTAGCCGTCCCATCAATTCTAGACATGAATGGGTGCTTTCGGAAACGCATGCAAGGTCTTTCGATTGTCACATAGAGGATAGCAGCAGAAATTAGCGTTAGTAGGATTGAAACAATGGAGTTCACAACGAACACGACATTGGGCGCCACACCCATCGCCCCAATGAAGAACTCACTCGAAATTGGGAACAGCCAGATCATCACCATCTCATGCATCAGATATGCTGAGTAGGACAGCTGAGCGATCGGATACAATATCCTTGACGAGAGAATGCCACGCAATGCTCCTGCAATTGAGTCCTTCGAGTGAAGTGCGCACATGATTAGTACGGCAAGGCTGCCTCCGAACAGATCCTTCTCTATCGCATACCATGATAATTGAACATAATAGGAAGAATCTGCCAGGTGCCTCTGTTCCAAGAAGGTGGCAAAGAGGAAGACTAGTAGAGCACAAGACGAAATCAGCAACGGCGCCAATTTTCTGCTGTTGAAGTATTCCTCAACCTCTGCTTTACGATTGACGTGAATCCATGCTGCAATTACGCCTATGAGTAAGCCGCCATACCTCGTGTAGAAATTGTCGTAGGTGTGATCGAACCTCCCAATCCATGCTTCAGAGCCAAGGTCCCTAAAGTCCCATAGAGTTGGTAGATCGTGGTATTCCAAGGAGAAGATACGCAGCATCCAACCGAGGGCCATCAACGCGACACTCCATTGTAGGAAACTTTCGGATTTTCGCATCAAGAGTAGGAAAAGCGGAGCAACTAGGTAGAACTGCTCTTCAATCGCAAGCGACCAGCACCAACCCATGAACTGATCATCGATAGAAAGGAAGTTGTTGACGTACAGAAGATTCGCCCAAGCATTCTCCGCGTTACTCCCGTCTAAGAAGAAAATTGCAGCCATCATTGCGACAACATACACTGGTACGAGGCGAAGGAACCTTCTTGCATAGAAACGACGCATGTTCATGCCATCGGATCTGTTGATTTCCTTCAGGATTATAGCACCGATTAGGAATCCGCTGATTACGAAGAACATGTCCACGCCGAGTCCACCCTGTACGAGCCAGAGGAACATGGGATTCTCGAACACAGACTCGTACAATGGAATCATATGTCCGTTGGTCCACTTCGGATTCTGGAAGAACCATGCATGGAATAGTAGAACCCATAGGACAGCGATAGCACGTACTCCGTCAACTACAGGTTCGTGGAATGAAGGACGGTGGAATAGATCATGTATGCTCGCTTTAGTATCGAAGATCCGACCATCGTCCCCAATGTGAAGGATAGATTCGAATCCTGGATCGACAGAGTCTCCGTTCGCGCCCGACTCTTCTCTGCCAAGCCACGCTGCGATTCCAGATAGAAGTACGACTGCGAATAGGAAGACTAGCCCGATGTTCCCTGAGAAGAATCCTATCGAGTCACTCTGAGCCTTGGTTGTAACGATTTCAGCCGGGACTTCTTCACGGACCCACATGGACGAGTCAATCACCCTCTTTTGGTAGTGCAGAAAGAAGCCACCACCATCTGCCAGCGTAAGATTCGAGGCGTCGAATGTCACTGTAGTGGAGTTACTGGCATTGACTGCGAAGCGAACATCAGAATGCCAGAGAACCTCCCCCTCAGAAGTCTCGTAGTGAAGTGATGCATTTTGAGTCGATGCATGGCCGAGGTTGTCCACTGACAGGGTTACTGAGTCGCCCGGCCCAACATCCAAAGATGAAACGTGTAAACGGGCCCGCCAGTACCAAACATTCTCGATAAGGTACTCCATTACATCTAGCTCCTCTCCCAATCTGTCCGAGATTGCTTCCACAGATCCCAGAAGGAATTGCTCATCATCGGTCTCGAAGGTGAATGTTGGGAAACCCATAACTCCGTAGCCATAATCTCGACTAGTCCCACAATTCGGGTACAGGCCCTGATTCGCATTCCGAATTGGGATCTCGGAGATGTTGGAATTGACCTCATCACGGATGGAGTGGTACATCTCCCAGTCTGAAGGCTGTTCGGGCCATTTTCCCCAGGGGTAGAGCATGATCCAAACTCCTGTGTGCATTGTGATATACAAGTCGGCATGGGGAACCACCTCATTCATGTATTCAGAATTCGCAAGAGTTTCTGACTCACTGAATGCTGCACTACCGGGCTGCGTAGTTGGGCAGGTGTTCCAATAGTGGTCGTAGTTTCTATTCAGGTCGACTTGGTTGATGTTCCACCTCGTATCAAAATCATTGCCGTCCGCATTCAGCATGATCAGAATATGCAATTCTGTTGTAGCCAAGACGTCTAGTACCGTTTGGTCACCATCCGCCCATCCCTCAATGTAATGCTCGGCGACCAGGAAAGCTAGTTCCGTGCCCAGATGCTCGTTCCCATGATGCCCACCATCGATGTAAACCACCTCTTTGGCTGCCCCATCCGGTCTGTTTTCCTGACTCCAATCAGAGATCTGTAACATCCAGAGATTTCTGCCCATTTCTGTTTGACCTACTACTAGCAGTTTGACTATCTCGGGATATTCATCTTCCCATGCATTGACGTCCAATGTCAGTGTTGCATAGGAATGGTACCAGTGTTCTTGGATGATGTCCGGCTGACTAATCTGGGCGGATACGGCAGGACTGGCGGATGAAGCCGCTAATGAGGAAAAGACGAGGAGAGCAACCCAGCGGCGCATAGCGCCGCTAGGAGGGCCATGACGTACAATCATTTTCCCCAAGCACTAGGATTTCGCTATGTGGCACGCCAGAATCTTAGTTGCTATCAGGGCCGCACTAAACTGAGTCAGGGGCCCATCAGAACCGGGAACAATTTCATTCACGTCTGCTCCGATGACACTACATTTTCTCGATGAGAAGATCTTCTCGATTATTTCCACCGACCCCCAATGGCTCAATCCTCCGGGCACGGGTGTCCCAGTAGACGGGACCAAAGAACCATCCAAACCGTCAACATCGAAGGTGATCCAAACAGGTCCCGAAATATCTCCAATTCTCCTCATCAACCTGTCCCATTCCAAATTGCCCCCTGAGATGGCGAGCAAATCCTTGGCAAACCAGGTCTCGATCCTATCATCCAAACCCATCAGCACTTCTTCCTCCTCACTGAAAGCTCTAACGCCGATTTGGATTACCCTTCCCACTCCAAGATCCAGAGTCCTGCGAATCACAGTCCCATGTGAGAAACTCTCCCCATTCAACTGGTCCCTTAGATCCGCATGTGCATCGATTTGAACTATCGTAAGATCCGAGAGATCAGAAATCATATGATGGCTAGATAGTGATTCCACTATCGGTAGAAGAATTCCATGCTCCCCGCCGAGAACCAATGGGAATTGACCTCCTACTATCCATGGTTTGACGTACTCTCCAATCGAGTCCAACTGTTCCCTCAGGCTCGGGGCTTCTGAAGACCATGGCTCTGCGGTATGAATTCCTGCTCCGCAGGGTAGATCCCCTGACAGAATCGGGTCATGAAGCTCTACTTGCGTGCTAGCCTCGATACATGCCAGGGGGCCAAATCTTGTTCCTTCCCCATAACTGGAAGTCATTTCTAGTGGGATTTGCAGAACGACGATGTCCCATGGTCCCGTATCAGATTCCTTCAAGCCGAGGAAAGTGGTGGAATCAGCCTCTTCCATGTAGGCTCGTGAAGCGCGTCAAGATTAATCGCTTCGGGCGTCCGAGGAAGATAATTGGAGCAATTAGCAAGATGTTTGAAATAACCTCGTCCTCTATC
The DNA here is from genome assembly GCA_002683155.1 of Methanobacteriota archaeon. Classification (GTDB taxonomy): domain Archaea; phylum Thermoplasmatota; class Poseidoniia; order Poseidoniales; family Thalassarchaeaceae; genus UBA36. The sequence goes on from NYST01000058.1 coordinate 10,509, forward strand.
GTAGCCCGGTGGGAAGATGGGACTGACCTTAGCACAACTGACTCAGGCAATCAAGAGCAAGGTCGATACCAGCATGGAGACGCATGTCGCAGAGTCCATCGCTGAGCACGCTTTGGGGTTCTTCGGATTCTCAAACAGGATAATCGATAACGCACTGGAACCAACGGACAGGAATATGTTCTACCAATTGCAGGATTATGACTTGCTCACAACCGAGTCTGAGGAGACTACCCTTTGGGACGGGCGTGAGTGGAGGATCCACTATTGGAAGTTCAAACCGAACGCGGAGAACTTCGCTAATTTGGCACTTCAAAATCAGAAGGACAAGGGGGATGAAGACCCCTATGCTGACATCTACGATGGAATGCCAGCAGGCCTTTGGAGGGAGAGGTCCGGGGTCGATGACGATTATGAGGAGCCTCTGTTCTAGTTTTTCCATTCATCATGTCGGGAATTGTTTGAAATGCCCCCTTGTCTGGAGCATCACATGAATAGGGGATTGGCAGTCTTAGTTGTCCTGTCCATGCTGGCATCTTACACACCCTCGTCCTTTGCTTCGGGTCTAGATGGGCACCCAAACAGTTGCGAAATCATTGCAGATTGGGGGCAGCAGTGGGACTGGACGGAGGATGGGGAATCGGAGATTTCACTGATTCACAGGTATAGGGTGGTTTTCGACCCCCTGTTCACCAACGGCTCTTCACCATCAGAAGTCAACGCCACGATTAATCATCTCAGAGAAGATTTGGAAATCCCCGTGGTAAACACCTCTATCCTAGTGGCTGGAGGAGAGATAGACATCATACTGGATGAAGAACCACGATTCGGAGACTCCATTTCGATTCAAGTCAATACTGCCGAGGCTTCGTGTAATCGCGTTCTAAACATCACAAATTGGAACCAACCAATATCCGACCACGAAGTGACTAGGGAGACAAATTGGTCGCTATCTGGAATGGAATCCGAGGGACAAGGAATTACCTTTGATGGACGGGGCTGGCAAAAGAGAACAGGCAGTATTCTGGAGTCAAACGAACTTGGAAATGGGACTCTGGTGCTCGACATGTCGAATGGCTCCGAGGGTGCAGCGATTGACCTGGTACTCGAGAAGATTTGGCTAAATGAGTCATATGACGGCACTGAATTAATTAGTCAAGATTTCGAGATGATGGGGTCTGGTGGCCTCTTATTCAACACAGATGAGGGTGGGGAGGGGACACTCATCAGCGCAGATGTATACGATGCCTACGTACTAAGGTCATACCAAGATGGGAAGATAACTGAGAGGATGATGTTCGAAGGAAATGGGTGGATCTCCATCAATGGGGGCGACAATGATAGCTCGGGCGGAGTCTACGGCGAGGTCTTCCTGCTATACTTCGAGACCTGGGATGAGGATGGATTCAGGAGATTGCAGGATATTCAAGTGGAAGCAAATGCATCGGCCAGAATTTCTGCCTTGGGGGGCCCATTCTCATTTGAATTGGACGAACTCATATTCCGTGAGAAATGGGAAGAGGGAGTCAGGACCGACCAGTACTCGAGGATTTACGGAAGCGGGCAGTTTGATTTCATCGCATCTGAGGAATCCCCATACATCGAAGTTAATGGCACAATCCCTCTTATTCACTTCCAATCAGAGGGAGGGGAGACTGTCTCCGATACACTGATCGTGGATGGGACGTATGATGGCGATGCAGAGGGATCCTTCGGCTTAGTACGCCAGATTGTTGAGTCAGGAGTATACGAGAACGCAACGGGGACTCCCTTCGAGGCCGACAAAATCAGAAACGAGTTTTGGTTCAATGTATCTGCGACCCCTTTCGGCCCGATTGATCAGGAATTGAGTGCTGAACACAACCTTACTTACGAGTATGTGGTACCTCAGGATGACTGGAATAACAGAACAATTCGATACACCTTCGTTGATGACAATGGCTCCACTGAGGACGAATACCCCGAGAATTCACCGATAATTCAGAATCCCGAGGCCCCGGAGGCTAGCCCCATCTTCTCCACCCACATCTCCAGGGAGACGGGAGTCTGTCCTCAGATACTATCGATCGGAGACTCATTCTCTCTAATTGGAAATGCGGAGATGGTTCTGGAAGTAACCGTTTCCGAGATCAGCACCGATTCAATCGATGGCCACCTTGTGTCAATCGCCGAATGGGAGGGGTTCTTCGGAGATATGAGTTCAGCAAATGGCAGCATAATCAACGAGGGCCCACTATCGGGGCTTCTGAACGAAGTTAGTAGGATGGTCAGAATCGAAATCGGTGAAGGATCAGAGGTCTCCCTGATGGAGAATCAGAGGATGGATAGGATCCTGTCCCCCTCCATTGTAACATTCGACGAGAACACTCCCCCCTCAATATCTGATGACCCAGGCTCTTCGATTGGGTTCAGGGAGTCCACTCTATCCACCGAGGGCGGAGTGGCACACCTGGAGGTTGTCGTGGATGATGTTGATACGGATACCAGATCGGTCAGCGTTGACCTCTCCTCGCTAGGTCTCGGAATTGTCGAACTCTCCGACTCCGGGATGCAGGGCGATCAGGTGATTCATGACGATGTCTGGACAGCAAGAATTGTGCACAACGGCCTCCAGTCAGGAACAATCCCAATCGTCGTAATCATGGAGGATTACTGGGTAACCGTCCAGCAGAACTCAAGCATTCAAGTTGCAAACGCACCACCTCGTGTCATTCACGTCGATTTCTCCCCCGGGAGTACGTTCAGGGGCGAGTCGATCGAAGTGACTATCGGAGCATATGATGGTCATGGGATCCAATCAGTAGCGGTGAACTTGCAGTCTATTGGCGGCGACTTAGTCCAATTGAGCAATACTGGAAAAGAGGACTGGGATTGGCAACTCTCAGGCGAGAGCCAGACTTCTATCATCGATACTTGGTCGGGCACATTCGAAGTCCCTTCAAGCATGTCTCCAGGTAGGCAGAACATCCCTATTCTGCTGGAGGATAATGCCGGGGCTTCGATATCTACGACACAAATTGGTAGCATCTACTCAAGCACTAACGGAAAACTAGCCGAGACCGTCCTAATCGGGAATCAACCTCCTTCGATATCCAATCTAACTTTCCTAAAGGATGGAAACGAGGTCGACCAAGTGACCTCTCTAGTTTCTGGCGGTCAGCAAAATTACACAATGGAGGTTTTGATACATGATTACGATGGGGTTTCCTCGGTCCAAGCCAAGATTGGTCGCTTGGCCCCAATCGGTCAGTCAGAGGAATGGCTGCTATTGGTTGACGATGGTTCTGGGCCCGACAGATTCGCTAAAGACGGCATTTTCTCGCTCTCTTTCTCCGCCAGGTCATCACTTAGTGCGGGTGAGATGACCTTATTGATCAGGGCAACGGATGTATTCCTTTCAACGACTCCCCAATCCGAGCAATTGCATAACGTCTCCATAATTAAGTCGGATTCCGGGCCGTCAGGGGCATCATGGATGTCGGAACACTCTACTGAGATAGTAATAGCGTCCATGCTACTCCTAATGTCAATGGGAGTTGTAGCTTTCGTGCAAATAATCAGGAATTCTGAACTCGAATAGCATTGGTGCGAGTGCCGGGATTTGAACCCGGGTTCCCACGTTGGCAACGTGGGGTGATAACCGCTACACTACACTCGCGCACTCTTTGCAAACCAGATTGGCTTTTCTAAGCGTCGGTAAATCCTTCGACCAGGTTAGAGACAAGTTCCCGTATCGTGTCTCGTGTTTTTCTGTAGACTTCTCTCCCCCTCCCATGGGGGTCTTCCAAACCCCAGTCATCGTCAATTGGCAAGGATGGGCAACTCACACCGCACCCCATGCTGATTATCGCATCGTAATTTGCAGGATAAACTGCGTCAATTCCCTTCGGATGGAGGCCGTTTGTATCAACCCCAATCTCCTCGAGCACCTCTATGGCATATTTGGCGACTCGAGAGGACTCTGACGCATGAGTCCCTGCCGAAGCAGCCACATGCCCAAGATCCCTAGCAATACCCTCGGCCATTTGACTCCGACAGGTATTGCCAACGCAAACGAATAAGAGGCGCATCTTTCACTCCATATTGGAGTCACTAATTAACCAACTGACAATAGGCAACCCATCCTGAATAGGTTTCAATAAGAACCCATCAAACGGGGTGTTATGTCGGACTCTCCAGTGTCCCATCATCAGGCCGGCGCACCCAAAGAATCCCCTGATTCGGGTGCATCAAACGAGCAGAAGGCGCAGATGGAGCAGGCATACCAACAGATGCAGAGGAAGATGAGAATCAGCAAGATGGATGAGAACATCAAGCACAAGATAATGGTTCTCTCGGGCAAAGGAGGGGTGGGAAAATCAACTGTGGCCACCGGGCTCGCACTTTCTCTAGCTCGTCAGGGCAAGAAGGTCGGCCTGATGGATATCGATATCACAGGTCCAAACGTCCCAAAGATGCTGGGATTGGAGCAAGCGGATCTTAACGTCGAAGAGGGACAGATTCATCCTGCTGACGGTCCCAGTGGTCTGAAGGTAATCTCCATGGCTTTCTTGCTGGAGGATCCAGACAAACCAGTGATTTGGAGAGGCCCCATCAAACTAGGTGCCATACAGCAGTTCATCGGAGATGTTGCATGGGGGGAGTTGGATACCCTGATTATTGACTTCCCACCGGGAACAAGCGATGAGCCTCTCACAGTCAGCCAGAGCCTCCCGGGAATAGATGGGGTAGTAATCGTCACGACCCCTCAGGAAGTCGCACTTTTAGACAGTCGAAAATCGATAAACTTCGCGAAAACCATTTCTGTCCCAGTTCTGGGAGTCGTCGAAAACATGAGGGGTTACAATCTGAGGGGGACGACAAAACCTAACTCGGAATTTTCTATTATCGGGCCGGGAGGGGTTCCGATAGAATCTCTCTCGGATGAGGATGGAAATTGGGAAATGACCCTTGATATTTTCAAGTCAGGAGGTGGAGAGGAATCATCGAATGAGATGGGTGTTCCTTTCCTAGGGGCCCTACCATTCGACCCTGGAATTGTCAGAGGGGGGGATGATGGGGTTCACCGAATTATCGCCGAACCAGATGGGGAGACCGCACGAGCCTTCGAATCGATTGTAGAAAGGGTACTAGAGCAGCTTGACAATGGCTCTCAGCGTACCCTAAGGATAATCTGATCCTCAAATCCATGCGTTGGCTTGATGACATAGTCTCACTCCCACTGGGACGTAATGGTCGCTGAAACGGGCATCTACATCACTTGGGTGACCGGGGCTATTCTGATTAGCATAGCAATGATGCCGATCTTCAAACCACCATATGCAAGAATCAGCGCTGACGGCTTCATTGACATGTTCAGAAGATACTGGGCGCATATGGTGGTTGTCTTCTCGGTATACCTGTGGAAGGATTTGCTAGATGGTCTGGACAGGATATTAATGGCTAACACCCAACTAGACATGACATTCCTAGTCTACGCAATCGAGGGGGATGCCGTCCTTTGGGTCCAAGAAGCCCTGAGAGGGGATTTCTTGGACGTTTTCATGACCCATTTCTACGTTATGGGATTCATGACTGCAACTTTTTCTTCTTTCATCTATCCAATTTACTTCGACGACAGGCACATGGCCGACAGGGTGTCTCTTTCGATGTTCTGGGTGTACATTTTGGCAATCCCATTCTATCTGTTCCTGAATGTGAAGGTTACTGGGAACTATGTGGAAGGGATGGAGACAATTGCTTATGACCTAACTCCAGAGATACATAATTGGTTCAACAGGATCGACCCATTTACCAATGGGATGCCTAGTTTGCATATCGGACTCCCCTTTGCAATCTGGCTCTCAATGCACAGATGGGACGAGGACGGCAGGTGGAAGAGGTTCCGGGTCTTCCTGATCTTCTTCATTGGGCTGACGTCAGTCTCGATTGTTTACCTTGGGATCCACTGGTTCGTTGACATTATTGGAGGGATGATTATCGCAATCATGGCTGTGAACATCACTTCTAAGACCCACAAACCAATTTGGCGAATCGCCGACGAGAGACTTTTCACCAGAAGGTTGGCTAGGGCACTTGAAGATCCTCGCGGTTCCATGCAGAGAACTCTGACATCATCAATCAATGCCCTTGATCCCATTAGGGAACCAGGAAAGAAACAGACCGGTGCCATCATCATCTCTCTGATTGTTCTGACGGGCTCAGTTCTACTTTGGGACGTAACGCATCAGAAGATCTCCATCGAAGAGGCCGAATCTCCCACATCTGCCTCTGGTTCGGGCGAGTGGCTCGTATGGTTCGAAGAATCCGATGAGGGAGTTTCAATTACAGCAGGAAACATCTCTTCGCAGACCAATCGAACCGTTGGGGGGCACCAATGGATAGTGACTCCGGCGGTAGTTTCTTCCGGAAGCAGCTTTGTGATTTTCGATAACAGCAGTGCCGATTACTTTGAGCATAATCGGGGTTCTGGAGTGCTTCAACCGATCTTTTCTGAGAGCTTTGAGGATGAAATTGTCGACATAGCAATTACCACTGACTCAAGCGGGGTGAAGAACCTTGCAATCCTCTCATCCAATAGCCTCAAGCTAGTTGATACGTCAGATCAGTCAACCAAGATTGTTGAATTGAATACAAACTCCTCGGTGGTCGCATCATCGGGCTCACTAGTGGCAATCTCAGAAAAATCTGAATCAGGGCCACTGGTCAATATCACTTCCATTGACTCGGACCTCACAATCACTATCCCACTAGACCCTAGGTCTACGGAGCGGATCGAAGCCTCGATTACCAATTCCGGAACCATCCTCGACTTTCAGAACTCTACTATTGTGGACCTAGTGATGGACTCGAATTGGCTTGTAGCCACGGTTGACGTCGGCCCGTTCAACAGGACCATTCTCGTCGACACTCTCTCCATCAATCAGACTCTAATCTCCAATCCACGCTGGGACTCATCTTCACCCAGCATCGGGGACGGCAGGGTGGCCTTCCTACAAGTGACAAGGGACGACATTCTCTCGAGCACGAGCACTTCTCAGAGATTCAATGATGTCTATGTCCATGATCTGGAATCAGGCGAGACCAACCAATACACATTCGATGAGGAGGTCTCTCAGACCCAGCCCCAGATATTGTTTGAAAGACTAGCTTGGATAGAAATCAACGAGGATGGGGAGAAGGAGCTCCAACTATTCTCGCTCACCGACACAATTGAGCCACGGAACTCGCTGCTACTACAGGCTTCCATCCTGGCCATGATCCCGCTGATTTTCTTATGGACGCTACAGTCATATGGGCCCGCCAAGTCTACTCAGCGAGTCTGAACATCTCATCCAGGCTTTTCGAGGCTCTCCCGAGAGTCTCTTCGGGGATCTCAATTACCTGCTCGGGATAGGGGTCGATTAGCGCTTGCAGAATATCCTCCAACTGGGTCTTCTTCATGTGTCTGCACATCACACACGCACCCATCAAATTCAGGCTATCTTCAGTTTCAGCCAGGACCCTGTCAGCAGTGCCACACTCCGTAATCAACATCATGTCTCTCTTCCCGATGCTAGCTAGGCGCTTTGCCTCGTTCATCAACAACTCACTACTTCCCACAAAGTCACTTTCTTCTAGAACTTCGGAATCACATTCGGGGTGGCTTAGCACCTTCAGATCAATTCCGTTCTCTGCCATGTTCTTCTTCCAGTTCCTAATTTTCGGTCCCGTGAACTCGGCATGAACCTCGCATTCGCCGTCGTATAGTATCACTTCCTTCTTGCCCTTTAGAGAATTCTGAAGATGTCTTCCCATGAACTTGTCAGGTACGAAGATCAGCCTATCGCCCGGCAGTCTCTCGCAAATTTTGAGATAATTGCTACTTGTTACGCAAACATCACACTCGGCCTTCACCGCAGCACTGGTGTTGATGTAGCAAACAACTGGTACTCCCGGGTACTCCTCTCTAATCCTGATTACGTCTTCTGCCTCTATGCTATCACTTAGTGAGCAACCGGCATCCGGAGACGGGTGCAGCACTGTCTTGCTCGGGCTCACAATCTTCGCCGTCTCAGCCATGAATCGAACGCTTGAGAATAGAATCGTCTGCTGAGGGGCATCCCGGGCTTCCTTGGAGAGGGCATAACTGTCGGCCACAGAGTCCGCTACCCCATATGTGATGTCCGGCGTCTGATACGAGTGCGCGATTAGAAAAACGTCTTTCTCCTTCTTTAGACGATTTATTTCAAGGGTCAGAGGGGCTAGAGACCTGCATACCTCCATGCTCCACCGCATTGGCTGCCTGATTGCATACTGAAGCCTGACCGCTTCCTTGTCAATTTCCGTGTCAGAATAGCCGAAATTTCCCAAGAAAACTCGTGGAATCGGGGCGGCGGGCATGTCCAGAACCATGTCGACCGGTTAATCGTCCGAGTGCAACCGCTTTCAAGTCATCTGGCATCGGATTTGCATGGCGAGCGGGGGTATTCCAATGTGGAAGCCCGGGAATGTGCTTCATGAGGGTGCCGAGGCGACTGTTACCGAGGGCTCATGGCTGGGGAGGAAAGCAGTCCTGAAGTCCCGCAGGGCTCGCTCCTACAGGCATCCAGACCTTGATCGCAGGCTTACGAGACAGAGACTGGCTGTCGAGGCAAGAGTGCTATCTCGGCTTTCCTCCATTGGATTCCCTTCTCCGAGACTGGTGTTCTTGGATCAGCGCAATTCATCCATGCTACTATCAAGAATAGAAGGGGGAACACTCTTCGAATTGCTCAAGTCCGGGGACTCTTCTGGAGACGAACTCTTCCAGCTAGGAGGATTGATTCGTAGACTACATGAGATCGGGATCTCTCATGGCGACTTGACTACTCATAACGTGATGTCGACCATTGATGGCGACCTACACCTGATTGACTTCGGCTTGTCCAGGCAGTCTCCGGAATTGGAGCACATGGGCCTAGATCTGCAGGTTCTAAGGGAATGCCTAGGCGCCAGCCATTCTGAAATTGATGGCGCTATCGACAGGGTCTGTGAAGGGTACATTGCAGCACAGAACTCAGGAAACGATGCAGAGAGCGCGGAAAACGTGGTTGACCGATTCCGCAAAATCGCAGGCAGAGTAAGATATCATGGCTAGGGTAGGAAAAATGCGCATTCTTTTCGCTACTGGAAACAAACACAAGGTTTCCGAGGCATCCGAGATTCTGCAACATCTCGGATACGAGGTCGAGCAATTGCTAATCGAGGGGGAGGTTCCGGAAATCATTGAGCCACAGGCAGAAGGAATAGAGGAAGTTGCAATCTCCAAGATAAAGCAGGCGAGAGAGTTGCTGATCGGATCTGGTCGCGAGGACTCGATAATAATGGCAGAGGACTCTGGGATATTCATCGACTCACTCGGTGGCTTCCCCGGCCCGTACTCATCTTATGTGGAGAGTACAATAGGACTCCCAGGTGTTCTGAGGTTAATGAGGCCAGAGTCCATGAGGGGGGCCGAATTCAGGGCCACTGCCGCAGTCTGCACAGGGAAGAAAATCGTAACCGCAACTGGAGTCTGCAGTGGTACGATATCCAGGGAGATATCCGGGGAGATGGGATTCGGGTATGATCCAATCTTCATCCCAAATGATGGTGATGGAAGGACTTGCGCTGAGATGTCTTCTTCGGAGAAGTCATCCATCTCGCACAGAGGAAGGGCCCTTAAGGCAGTCTCAGAACTCATGAATCTCCCGTCAAAGTGAATAGAAGCAGTCCTCTGTGCCGTACTAGAATGGTTTCGGCAACTAGGCTTCTTCTGATCGTAATGACCATCGCCTCCATCCCAATTTACCTGGTGTTCATAGTTCCAGAGGGGCTGATCATGCAGGCTGCAGGAGCGGTGTTGATCCTGCTGATGGTCTCGTTGCTCCTCTTCACAGGAAGGAGAGCCATCCCTTCGGCAAAGAAGGAACCTGTGATCATAGTGCAGGAGACTGGTTTCGGAGACATAGAATTGCCACCACCAGTTCACTCGGAGGAGTCTCCGGAAGAGGTGCGGGCCTCAAAGATTCGAAGAAGCAGAGGCAGAAAGAGGTCCCCGGAGATTCCCGTGCCAACAATTCCGGAACCACCTACAGAGCCCTCTCCCAGCGCCTCAATAGAACCCATACCAGTCGAAGCCGAATCGGATGCGGATGTGGAAGGTACGGCCAGGGTGCATATCGCCAGATCGGATCCCGAGCTTCAAGCAGAAGCGGAAGTCGACATCTACCTCGCCCAGCAGAGGGATAGGAGGGAAGTATTCAGGGACCGGCTTCATAGAGAAAGAAGACTAGAGATGTCCAAGAGATTAGCCAATGAGGCAAGAAAGTGGTCTCAGGTCGAGGACGGGGAAGATCTCTCCACCCTAACTAGCATTCCTGGCCATGGTCTGGCTGTCTTTTACGAACCAGAAGAGCCTGACCCATCTATCCCACAGGGGGTTTCTTATGTCCGGATAGATGACGAGAGAGTCCTCAAGGTCCGGGTCTCGCTGGACGTACCCAGATCGGAATCAAGACCACTCGTAGAAGAGGGAGGAGAGTCACCAGACATAGAATCAGCTCCTCTGCCTCCTAGCCCGGGGATTCCGATGCCACCACTGCCACTGCCAGACCTCCCTCCCCCAATCGGTCCAGAAGACTAGTTCTGTGATACGTTGAAGCGACACGCCTCGCTCGGCGAGGCATGGCAGGCGAGGTGATGACGGTCGAGGACATCCTCGTAGATGGGTCAAGCCCCGAGGGTGGCGTAATCTCGATCTGGACCCTCAACAGGCCCGACAAGCTCAATGCTCTCAATGCCGATTCTCACAGGGCCATCAAGGAGGCCTCGGTCAGGGCGAACTCGGATGACTCCGTCAGATGCGTTGTCATCAGAGGTGCCCCACCACCAGATGCAGAGGGCAAGAGGGCCAAGCCCCATGCGTTTGCAGCAGGTGCCGACATCTCCGAGTTCTCGGGCAAGGACTCGGACGGTGTCCGACCATTCTTCGAGGACAACGGTTGGGAGGCGGTATGGAACATCTGCAAGCCAACCATCGCGATGGTGGATGGGTTCGCACTCGGCGGTGGGACCGAACTAGCCCTATCCTGCGACATCCGCATCGCCTCTGACAGGTCCACGTTCGGACAGCCAGAGATCAACCTCGGACTGATACCCGGGGGCGGCGGGACTCAGAGGCTATGCAGGCTTATCGGATACGGCAGGACGATGGAGATCGTGCTCTCTGGGGGGATGGTGAAGGCGGAGGACGCACTCGGGATGGGGCTTGTCAACAGGATAGTTCCTCCCGAGGAGCTTGAGTCCGAGACCATGAGCCTCGCGCAGGAGATATCCCGGAAGTCGCCATACACGACCAAAGTCGCGAAGCGCGTGGTTAGGGGTGCACTGGAACTGCCCTTCTCGGAGGGGGTCCTAATGGAACGCTCGGAGTTCGTGGCATTGTTCGACACTGAGGACAAGGAAATCGGCGTCAGGGCATTTTTGGAACGGTCCGATGCGAAATGGGTCGGAAGATAGGCCCTGTCTCCAGAGTCCGAACTAACCCAGGCTGTTGGTGATGATATCCGCAGCACCGCTTTCCTTCGTTGGATCAACTAGCAGCCATTCTGAATGGGAACCGGAAACAACCAGCTCTTCCTGTATCTCTCTGATCCTCGCCAAGTTGCCCAAGTAGTGATCGACCTGCTTACCGTTGTGCTTCTCTCGGTTAGCGATCATCCCTCTGTGCATATTTTCGCTGCTGACGTAGAGAACAACGCCGGCGGCAATCCCACCAGCATCTCGCCATTCGTCAATCACCTCCTTGTTGGGGAAATAATGGACTCCCTCCAGGAGCAGGTCACCTCTTTTCTCTAACGCCCTGTGGATGATTGCCCGCACTCCCTCTGAAACCGCCTCCACTGTCTCTGTCCAGTCTTCAATCGGGGTTCCGCCGGCAGATTCGAATGACGATCTGTGCAGTGCCGGCCTGTCCGAAGAAGTGAGTTGCGTTCTGAGCACCTCTCTGACGGTGTCCGTGGAGGCTACCTTGCTGAAACCGAGTTCCGACGCGAGCCTTGCGGACATCGTAGACTTCCCGACACCGCTAGTACCGACGATGATTAGGAGCCTCGGGACCACCATCGAATCACCTAACGCTGTATCGACTTAGTCTCGAGGAACTCTTCCATGCCATGGACTCCAAGCTCTCTGCCCAGCCCCGACTTCTTGTAGCCGCCGAAAGGGGCAGAAATATTGAACGATCCACCGTTAATGCTGACTTGACCAGTCCTCAATTTCCTGGCGACCCTCATGGCCCTCCCCTCGTCGCTGGACCAAACTCCTCCGGAGAGTCCGTATTCAGAGTCGTTGGCTAGATCGATTGCCTCCTCCTCGTCGGAGTATGTGGTTATGCAGAGGACAGGTCCGAAAATCTCCTCTCTGAAGATAGTCATTGCCGGAGTCACATCGGCGAAGACCGTGGGCCTGACGTAGAACCCAGAATCCAGACCATCCGGCATCCCCTCGCCTCCAGCAACCAACGTCGCACCCTCGTCGATCCCTTTCGAGATGTATCTGGAAACGCTCTCTTGCTGCCTCTTTGAGATCAGAGGGCCGCACTTGCTAGAGCCTTCCATAGGGTCTCCAACGGTATATCGCCCAATCTTGCTCGAGATTACCTCAACCACCTCTTCCCTGGAACCTTCAGGGACCAACAACCGGGTCAGTGCCGAGCACTCTTGCCCGGAGTTCCCGAAGCAGGCGTGAATTGCAGAGGAAGCCGCTCTAGGGATGTCTGCGTCATCCAAGATGATGTTAGCACTCTTTCCACCGAGCTCCAAAGTCACCCTCTTGACGGTCGGAGCCGCCAACTCTGACACCCTAATGCCAGCATTAGTTGATCCAGTGAAACTGACCATATCCACTTCAGGGTGGCTCGCCAGCGTCTCGCCGATTTCTCTGCCATGCCCCGAGATTAGATTGAAGACCCCATTCGGGAGGCCGATCTCATCCAGGATGTCCGCTAGTAAGAATGCGTTCAGCGGGGCTTCTTTGGAAGGCTTCAGGACCATTGTGCATCCAGCCGCTATTGCAGGTGCGACCTTGCCAATAATCTGGTGCAGAGGGAAGTTCCAGGGAGTGATCATTGCCACTACCCCTATCGCTTCCTTTACTACGATCGAGTTCCTGACCTCCTCTTCCCATGAAAACCCATCAAGTATCTTGGCATAAGACCTAGAGACGACTCTGGGCGTTCCGACCATCGCCATTCGCGAGTATTCTATCGGGGTTCCCACCTCGGACGTGATTAACTCTGCCATTTCTTCTCCCCTCTCTTTCAAAGCAGAGGAAAGCCGATTGAGGTAATCCGACCTCTCGTCGATAGTCGACTCCGACCAACCGATGAATGCGGCCCTAGCGGCTTCGACAGCAGCATTTGCATCTGACTCGCTGCCCACAGGTACCGAACCAATGACTTCCTCAGTGGCCGGATTGACCACTTCTATGGTATCCTCGCCATTGGGCTC
>NYST01000059.1 GCA_002683155.1 Methanobacteriota archaeon
AGATTCAGGCCTAGTTACGAGATGCACGCAAGACCGATATCCGAATATCGGTGCAATAGTTTGAAAGCAGCCTCGATTATGTTGATGATTCAGAATAATCTGGATCCCAAAGTTGCCCAGTATCCACATGAATTAGTCACATATGGGGGCAATGGTAGCGTATTCCAGAATTGGGCCCAGTACCTGATTACTATGGACTACCTTAGCAAGATGAGGGACGATCAAACATTAGTGATGTATTCCGGCCATCCCTTGGGTTTGTTCCCTTCGAGCAACGACTCTCCTATGGTCGTAGTAACAAATGGTATGGTGATTCCCAATTATTCCTCCCAGAAAGACTACGAGAGAATGAGTGCCTTGGGGGTTTCCCAGTATGGACAGATGACTGCAGGTTCATACATGTACATAGGACCTCAAGGTATCGTTCACGGAACTACAATCACCATTTTGAATGCAGCACGGAAATACCTTGGTAGAACGTCGGAGCAGGGCCTCGGCGGGGTGCTTTATGTCACATCTGGCCTAGGGGGCATGTCCGGTGCCCAAGCCAAGGCAGCAGTAATTGCAGGAGCAGTTTGTTTAATCGCAGAGATTGATCCGGTTCCAGCACACAAAAGACACTCTCAGGGATGGCTATCTGAACTCTACGAAGACTTGGGTGAACTTTGCACTCGCGCCGAGCAAGCAATTTCGAAGAAGGAAGCCGTTTCGCTTGGATATCTGGGAAACATTGTGGATTTGCTCGAGTATCTCGTTGATAGAGGAATCACCCCCGAACTAGCTAGTGATCAAACTAGCCTCCATAATCCATGGTTAGGTGGTTACATGCCCGCTGGATTGTCATTTGATGCGGGTTTGTCTTTGTTAGAGGAAGACCCCGAAGAATTCAAGAATTTTGTCCAGGCATCTCTCAGGAGGCACGTTCATGCAATCAACTCCTTAGCAGAAAGAGGAACTCGTTTTTGGGACTATGGAAACGCATTCTTGCTCGAGTCTAGCCGTGCTGGTGCCGATATCATTTCTACAGATGGATCATTCAGATATCCATCTTATGTCGAGGATATTATGGGCCCTATGTGCTTCGACTATGGATTCGGGCCATTTCGTTGGGTTTGCACTTCAGGAAATGATGAAGATCTCATAAAATCCGATAAGATAGCCATGAAAGTACTAGAGAAACTCTCTTCCGACTGCTCTGATGATATCAAAACACAATACTTGGATAACATTCAATGGATTTCTGAGGCAGAAAATCACGAGCTCATAGTCGGTAGTAAAGCACGTATTTTGTACGCAGATGAAATTGGAAGAAAAGCCATCGCCAGTGAACTCAATAAAGCCATTTCAAGTGGTTTGATCTCGGCCCCGATTGTTTTAGGTAGAGACCATCATGATGTGAGTGGGACAGATAGCCCTTTCCGCGAGACTGCGAACATTTACGATGGCTCAATGTTCACTGCTGACATGGCTGTTCATAACTTCGTAGGAGACTCATTCAGAGGTGCAACATGGATCAGCCTTCATAATGGGGGAGGTGTTGGTTGGGGCGAAGTTATCAACGGCGGTTTTGGACTGGTTATTGATGGGTCAGAAAAGTCGCAGGAGAATATAGACTCTATGATCTCGTGGGACGTGAATAATGGGATTGCTAGAAGGTCATGGGCAAGAAATAGCGGGGCAATTTCCGCTATTAATCGAGCTATGGATTCAGATTCCAGACTTGTGGTAACAGTGCCTGAAATAGTTGATGAAAACATCTTGGAAAACCTCTTTGATGGCACTCGATGACTCTATTTGGCGAACTAGCCTCGCCAGTCCAATGGCAGAGATACCTATTGATGGGAATTCTTTGACACTTGAGTCTGCATTAGCAATTGCAAAAGGCACCACAACGGCCTTCCTCACCTCTACATCTAGAGAAAAGATGCAAAATTCACGTGATGCAGTGGAAAATGTAGTAGGTTCTAACGAGGTAGTTTATGGAATAAATACCGGATTCGGAGCATTGTCATCAGTAAGTATCGAGAAAGATGAACTTGAGACTCTTCAGGCAAACTTGGTAAGAAGCCACGCTTGTGGGATTGGGGAAAGGATGGATCCCGAGATTGTCCTTCTAATGATGGTTATCAGAGCAAATTCTCTCGCAAAAGGCGTTTCTGGGGCAAGACCCGAGATCGCCGAATTGATTATTTCAATGGTCAATTCTAGAATTGCGCCAATAGTCCCTCGAATAGGGTCATTGGGGGCATCCGGTGATCTTGCCCCACTATCCCACATGACTCTGGGCATGATGGGCGAAGGTGAATGCCAACGTTTCGAGAATGGCGAGTGGCACCTCAAGGATGCATCAGTTGCATTGTCTGAAGCAGATCTCCTACCAATTAGATTACAGGCCAAGGAAGGCCTTTCCCTGATTAATGGAACTAGTCAGATGTGTGCATACTTGACGCACACGGTACTAAACATGGAAACTCTTTGCTTTGCTGCAGATGCATCAATAGCTTGTTCATTAGAGGCAATTAGGGGATCCCACAAACCATTCGATAAGAGAATTCACGATTCGAGGCCACAGTTTGGTCAGTCAATTTCAGCTGCACGAATCTCTGAACTTGTATCGAACTCAGAAATAATGCTGTCCCATGCTGATTGCGACCGAGTTCAGGATGCTTACTGCTTCAGATGTTCTCCACAAGTCCATGGACCTGTAATCGACATGCTACGGGAGGTTCGTAGGATACTGGAGATTGAGATAAACAGTGCCACTGATAATCCCTTGGTATTCGTAGATCGTGACGGCCGTGCAGAGATTATCAGCGGGGGAAATTTCCATGGCCAGTACCTGTCTTTAGCCAGTGATTCACTGGCTATAGCTTGCCATGAATTAGCCAGTATCTCTGAGCGACGGATAAACCAGTTAATGGATCCAAATTGGAGTGGTCAGAAGGCATTCCTAGCGAAAAATGAGGGATTAGAGAGTGGTCTGATGATCGTACAGTATGTGGCTGCTGCAGTGATAGCCGAGCTTCATTTGTTGGCCAACCCTGCTTCGACGAGTAATGTGCCCGTCAGTATGGGGAAGGAGGACCACGTATCAATGGGGGCTACAGGAACTTACAGGGCACTTAAATCATCAATTCTGCTATCCCAGGTTCTTGCAAATGAGTTTGTTTGCTCCATAGAGGCCCTAGGTGGAATTGAAGAGTCCCCAGGTATAGGCGTGGCCAAAATTGCAGACTGGGTCAGGGGGAATGTCGGCAGACTAGAAGGCGACAGGTCACTTACAAAGGAATGTGAGAATTTATCCATGGCAATCCTTGATGGCGGCATAACCAGAATCTTCGGGTGATATTATTCAAGAAAAATTGCATATGCAACGGCATCCCGGCACAGACCCCCCGCCGTTTACAACAACAATAGAGGAAATTATTGGTGACACACTTCTTTTTGAAGAAACACATTGCTATCCACGAGGGGGCGGGCAGCCAGGAGATACTGGCCTCATTACGCTGGAAGACGGGAGTTCTGCTACATTGGAAGAGGTTCTTCCGGGTGAAATGATAATTCATCCAGTAGATAAAATTGAGATGTTCAGAATAGGCCAGAAAGTTTCATGCCAAATTGACGCTATCAGGAGGAATGGGCACACTATGATGCATACGGCCCAACATATTTTCTCTGCATTAGCCGAAGACTTGTGGGGGTGCGAGACTGTAGGAAATCAAATCGGGGCCGATCAATCTAGAGTCGACTTACTCTTCGAGGACAAGAATTTGTTCAATCCAGAAGAGCTAATTGATACTGTAAATTCTGTACTTTCGACCAATACTCCAGTAAATATTCATGAATGGGATAGGGAGAAGATTTTGGGCCACGAGAAAATGAGGCATACAAAATTCATGCATAGGATTCCAAATTCCATAACACATCTACGGGTCGTGGAAGTAGAAGGAATTGATCTATGCCCCTGTGCAGGTACACACGTTTCCAATACCTCACAAATTCCTAGAGTCAGGTATCTTGGCAAGAAGAACAAGGGCAAGGGTCGCCTAAGGGTGTCTTACGATTTTGAATAATATAATTAATAGAATAGATTCTATTGGTGGGCTCGGCAGGAATTGAACCTGCGATCTTCGCCATGTCAAGGCGACGTCATAACCCCTAGACCACGAGCCCGGCCCTCCTTCGAATTGCCATTCACTCAAGAATCATTCTGAACAGCTATGATACAATCTTTGAGATGCGTCCACCACAACTTTGCCTGGAGCACTCACCAGCAACTCGAGTTCTTCCGTTACTCATCACGATCAACTCCGGACCATTGATTGTTACGTAAGTTTTGCATTTCATACAGAACCCACTGTATTCTGAACCCATGCCAACTCCACTAGACTCAAGACTTCAATATTTCACATTTAGTAGGGCATTTTCAGCGATTTATCCACTTTTCTCAATAAACGCGGTACTGCGTCCATGTTTGACATATTTCAACAATATTGAATTCTGATAACGTAGGTTATCGGTAAGAAATTAAGCGGTATTTTCAGACAATTTTTGCAATGTTGAAATTTACTTGGATCTGGGTAATTGAAAATTATAATTAATAGTTCATGTATCATTATTGCCATTTAATAGAATCAATACACTTTATTTGAATTTACAATTACTCCATTTTTGATAGTAAAGCTGACTGGAGATGTGCCCGGAGTCTGACACCATGAGTCTGCCGAAGGCGACCATAGAACATTCAAGTCAGCCGAACATCCCTCTGCGATAACGCCCCTTACTTCCCCCTCATCTTGGAAAATTGTAGTTGATGGGTTTCTAGTTACAGCTGCAAGTGCGGCAATGGGCTCAATTCCAATTCTGTGAGTCGCTAAGCTTCCTATCATTGGCAGGGATGTAATCGGGCAATTTGGATTGAAATCTGTCGCAAATGCAAATGGCCAGTCCTCTTCAATGCACTGCTTAATGGGTAGATTGATTTCTTTCCCTAGTACATATGGGGTTCCAGGGAGAAAAGTCTGAACTGTTCCCGATTCGGCGGCACTAATTCTTGAGTCCTCATTTGAGCATGCAACATGGTCCGCACTAACTGATCCAAGCTCTGAAGCTAATTGCAGTCCGTCGCTATCTACAAACTCGTCTACGTGGAGTCTAGATTCTAAACCATAAGATTTCGACTCTGCTACTATTTCCTCCGTTTGCTCATTCGTGAACCACCCCTCTTCGCAGAAAACGTCTACCCATTTCGCCAATGACAATTCGGCGATAACTGGCAGTTGATCAGAGATGAGGTGTTCGACATAATCACTGTTAGTCATTTCCTTTGGGAAATCATGAGCCCCAAGCCATGTTGCTCTAACATCACAGGGGGATGTTCTGGCTATTACAGAAATCGCCTCTAGCAACTTAACTTCAGTATCCAAATCCAGCCCATAACCACTTTTAGCCTCTAAAGAAGTAGTCCCGTTTTTGATGGCCGATTCCAATCTTCTGAGCCCACTTTCCACTAGCTCACTTTGTGGGGCACTACGTGTACTACTCACAGTCTTCATAATCCCCCCTCCAATTTGTGAAATTTCTTTGTAAGACTTACCGGAAATCCTCATGGAAAGCTCATTTGTCCTATCTCCAGACCATACTAGGTGTGTATGGCTGTCAATGAAACCGGGCACTACGGCCATCCCGCCTATATCTACAACCCTCGTCCCTCCATTTTCACTCTGAGCAGGGTACCAAGGTGCGAACTCTGCCACTAGTTCTTCCATAGGGCTAATCTTCAGAATCTTGGAGGAGTCGATGAGAATCCCCATTCCGGGCGGGTGAACCAGAGAATTTCTTTCCAACATTCTATTGCCAGAAAGGGGAAATTCGTCATCTCCCGTTGAAAGATGTGCTACTTCGCCACAATTGTACAACAGCGTCCTCATGATCCCTGGAGATTCCGATAGTTGAAAGAACTCGCGCTCATGGGGGACGTCATGGGGGGGATAATCCTAGGGATCGAAAGCACGGCCCACACGTTCTCATTCGGTTGCGTGAGTACTGATGGGGAGTTGTTTCCTTCCTTTTCCTCGCTTTTCCGTCCAGAGGAGGGGGGAATACACCCCAGGGAAGCTGCAGACCATCACTCCGAGTCGACTGCTAATCTCCTAAACCAACTCTCTAGCAACAAGGATTTTTCTTGGGAGTCAATTGCCGCCGTAGCATTTAGCCAGGGGCCAGGACTCGGACCTTGCCTCCGTGTGGGTGCTTCTGTAGCAAGAACACTTGCTACCAGGCTCTCTGTTCCACTGATTGGTGTGAATCATTGTGTCGCACATATAGAAGTTGGAAGGAATCAGACAGGGTGCATCGACCCCGTTCTACTCTATGTCAGTGGTGGCAATACGCAGGTAATCGCTAGGGCAGATGGGAGATACCGTGTTTTAGGCGAGACACTGGATATCGGAATTGGGAACATGCTGGATAAATTTGCAAGGTCTCAAGGGATGCCGTTTCCAGGAGGACCCAAGATCGAAAAGTTGTCTCGTGCATATGCGAACAGTGGCCCCCAATCACTAGATGATGCATATCTGCCGTATGGGGTACATGGCATGGATTTGGCATTCTCCGGAATGCTTACTTCCGCTACCCAAAAAGTCTCCGAGGGGTCTCCCTTGGAACAAATCTGCTGGTCCCTACAGGAGCACTCTTTTGCAACATGCGTTGAAGTAGCAGAAAGAGCATTAGCCCATACCGGAAAAACAGAACTATTGCTCGGAGGAGGCGTTGCTTGCAACGAGAGACTGAGGCAAATGAGCCAGATTATGTGCGAAGAGAGGGGTGCTGCTTGCTACTGGCCCGACAAGCAATTCTGTATCGATAATGGGACCATGATTGCAGAACTAGGTCGACGCATGCTTGAATGCGGCATTGAAACAGAATTAATGGATAGCGCCATCGACCCATCCCTAAGGACAGACAACACAACAGTCGTCTGGCAATAATATGACGAACTCTTATGAGAGTCCGTCCGG
>NYST01000072.1 GCA_002683155.1 Methanobacteriota archaeon
GAAATTTGGAGGATCCTTCGCCGACTTCTCATCCGCCTTTCGTTCGGGGTCCTCTTTTACAAAGGACACTCGCCACCCAAAAGGGCAGAGATGATTGACCGCAAACTCAAGCGACTGTTCACCGTGTTCATCTCGCCAAGCTCCGCTGAGGATGTTACGAACGTCGCACTCGTACTGGCATGCCTCCACCCAGAGCGTCCCCGGGCACTGCGCGATCTCGAGATTCGTAAGCCCGCCCAGAATGCACACCTTCACGTCCGCCTCTGCACCGCCGTTGTCTTGGGGCCTTCCCCTCTCCGACACCTGCCGCGCAAAACAGCCAACACTCTCCAGCCACTCTTTGACCTCACCGCGAAGCTCCTTGCCACCGTCTGACAGCAACATACCCAACGCGCCGCGTACTCTCAGGCTGAATTCCTGTAGCTTTTCCTTCACTTGTGTGCTGTGCTTGCTCACGATTCCGTAGCAGTAAAGGTACTTACCCTTACTGGTTGCTCCGGCGCCCGCTTCCTGATCCAGCTTCCGCACGACGAGCAAGTACCGATTCCGCTGCCACCCAGCAGGCTTCACCGGTCCATGTGTGTCCGCCCTCCAGCGAACGCGCCCAAGCGGATCGTCATGCTCCTCCTTCACCGCCTTCGATGCCGGAAAACGCCGCTGACCAGCTACTCGTCGTTTGTCACCAACCGTCTCTCCGTTTGCCCGATGTTGGCACACTGCATCCCTCGCGAACGCGTCTCCTTGATCTCGACCCATCTTCGTCTTGATCTTCTCCCGAAGCTGATTGACCGTCATGTACGCCTCCGATGGAATATCCGACTCCAAATCGAACTCGCCCTCCGTGAAGTTCGCTACGTCCTCTGCGTCCACAATCTCCACTTGGTAGTCCAATTGCTCCAACTCTCCGATCAACTCGCCGATGCGTGCGTCCACCTCACCAGAAACGTCCATGGTCGAATACACGTCGAGGATATCCGTCGGTACGACAGCCGCCTGCATACGCCCCAACTCGAAAGCTTCACGACTCAACGGCTTGCCACTCATGAAGTCCCCGACATATGCCTTGCCAGAGATCCACCTCAGCACGTGTTCTTCCTGTGAGTAGACATCACTCAGGAAAGACAACTTAATGCCGTGGGATCGCCGACTGTGTGCAATATTGGTTGACAACCCGCCTTTAGCCAGGCACTGTATCAAACCCATATTGTCCTCATGGGAATCGATGCCAACCGTCTGTACCCCTGTGGATTCTTGTACGTGGTCGCAGATGCCTAACGCACTCTTAGTCGCCAGAAGGAGACTTCCGGCCTCTGCTTCCTGCGTACACAACGCCGTACTCTGCATCCCCTTGCACCTCCAGTGTACCGGAGCGATCGTACCGAAGCCTCCTGTGAGGTATGTGATAAAGCCATTGATTGACTTCCGGGTAAGACGACACGGTGCAACTGAAGCGTCCGGATTGGTCAATGGTCGCAACCTCCCAACGTCTCTCGTGTCCACCACCGAGATGATGCCATACTCCGCCGTCTGATGAACGTACCGCATAAACCGAATGAGATCCAAGTCCGACTGCAAGCTCCATCGACAGAACGCCGACTCCAAAGCTCGGATTGCTGGGGCAAGGTCTGGTCTCGTGCATTGCGAAGCGTATGAGACGGAAAGCACAAAGTGCTTGGCTACGTTCTCGAAAACGCCCTTGACTGGATTCGCCAACGCCTGCGCCTCGTCCTTGTTCGGGACCGTCTCTCCCCCCTTGCGTACCGGTGGGGGCTCCTTCATCGAGGACGCAACCTTCTTGGTCTTGATACCCGTGGAACCGAAAAACTCCGTGGCCACCTTCTCGCAGAACTCCGATTGGTCTTCAACCAGGATTCGACAAGTGTCCGAAATCCACCGTTCGCGCTTTCGGACCCCTCCGTAACGTTGCGGCAGTCCTTCCACCCCGTCGCCGTCTAGCTTCGAGTGTATTTCGACCCATACGTCCGGCGTCCGATCCTTCTTCGCTCCCAGCATGATGTCATCGACAATCACCGACAATCCCTCGCGGTGCTCCCTCTCTTTGTTCGCCTCCTGTGCCCGATCTCCGGCCGCCTGCATGTCCGCGTGCTTTCCCGCCAACAACGAATGCTGCACCTTCTTCAGCTCGACCGCAAGCTCCCTGGCTTCCTCCTTGGTCAGCGAAGTTCGAACGACCGAATCTCCGAGGCACGTCTCGTAGGCGTCAAACCTCACCCCACGACGCGTCTCGATCTCCGTCCCCTCATCGCACAGATACCAAAGGACCTCATCACCTTTATAAACTCTCAAGAAAAGTTCATTCGGTTGGAGATTGATAAAGCACGAAGAAGGCGGGATGCTTGCTTTTGACTTCTCGCATACAACAATGCTGGAACGGTCAAGCTTAAGATCAAAGACCTCTGAATGCACATCACTCAACTCTGGTACTTCCGGGAAAAGTGGGGTCGGTGTGAAATAGGAAAGTTCATCTGCGCAAACGTGACCGTTTTGAACCTTCGCTAAATGCTTCAACACCGAAGATGCTTTGCCAGATGGCAAGGCATTCCACACTTGTACTCCACACGGCGACTCCTCAGCGACCAACTTCTTCGCCAAGCAATCCCGCGTCCAATGTGATGGAGATCCGCAAGCAAAACATGGACGATCCACCGAAGGTCCACCGTTCGTGTCCTTGATGTCCACCTGCGAGCTGCACGCCTCCTCGAGCGTAAAGAGCGCCTCCTCGATCGCATCGATCTCAGCCGTCTTAGCCTCGGAAGAATCGACGCGAGAACCTTTCGCATCGCTAATTTCCTGAGCACTGACCATCGGTTTCCCATTCTCCAAAT
This sequence comes from Methanobacteriota archaeon, assembly GCA_002683155.1. Taxonomy (GTDB): domain Archaea; phylum Thermoplasmatota; class Poseidoniia; order Poseidoniales; family Thalassarchaeaceae; genus UBA36. The sequence continues at coordinate 2,847 of NYST01000072.1, forward strand.
CCAAATGAACACTCGAAATATGCCCTTGATCATTTGTGACATGAATGTGCGGTCCGGCTGCTAAGCCAAGCTCGTTGACGTGCGCGGGATTGACCCACGTAAAAGATTGCCCGTCTTCAACCATGAGATTCATCCCAATCAGCGGAACTCCACTGTCGGCTACGTTCACTTTTCTCGGGCCGATGGGAGTGCTAGCTAACGCTTTTTGCACATCTACACGGCCGTTGGAGGTGCTCAGCTTCGCCTTCTCGTCCAACTCCTTCAGCGTCAGCAGCTTCTGGTCACCATGCCTGATTACCACCGTGTTACAACACGAATCCACGCCGAATTTGATGCTCTTCGGGTCTGTGGGCACGGCACCAGCTGCGAATGCAACCTCTGATTGTTCGACCGCAAACTTTGCTTCTTTGTCCTCGTGGACTCCGAATATGCACTGTTTCTTCTTCAAATAGGAACACTCCTTGCCATGTGCACACTTCAGACCCTGGAATTTCTTTACAAGTTCTGGATCGTGTGAGAAGGCGCATTTGTCTCCCTCTTTGCATGAATTGAAGGTTACCATTGCTGCGCACACTCGCGAACCTTTCCCCTTGCCCTTGCCGTTGCCGCCCTTGGGTTTCTCCTTGTCCTTCGCCGCCTTGTCAGCCAGCTTCGCCTCCTCTGCCCGCTTGGCCTCCTCCGCGATCTTGGCCGCCTGCGCCTGCTTGTCTCGCTCGGATTGCATTCGCCTCCTGCAGTCCTTCGTTGCGTGTCCGTCGATCTTGCAGTAGGTGCAATGCAGCGTAGGTTCGGCGTTGCCGTGCAAGCGCAAGTGGGCATATCTGTGCTGGGCAAAGCCCTGGCACGCGAAGAAAAGCGTCTGAACGTAGCTCCAGCTAGTTCGGGGGTACGGCTTGAAGTTCTCGGGCTGTCGGAAATAGTAGTCCAAGTCCTCCTTGACGAGCGTGTGCTTCTTCATCGTCTCTTCGATTGCCTGGAGCAGCGCCGAGAAGTCGTCACTTTCACTAACGAACCCAGGATTGAAGGCATCTTCGACCGACTGCCTCCAGTTTGCAAGCGTGGTGTACAAAGCACGAGAGGTGCAATCTTTGGAAGAAAATAGCAACTTTACGTACTCGCTCTTGCTAACCGGATCTGATAGACAGTAATGCTTCATGGTTTCGAACAGACACCAGGTCATGAAACTCCCGCCCCGGTGGTCAAAAGCGTTCGTTGCTTGAATGACAATCCCCCCAGGTAGCTTAGCAACTGTCGGGCCTGTAAGCTCTGCTGCATGTTCACCTTCAACGCGGCTGAGCTGAAGCATCTCGGGAGCGATCGCCTCCCTCACACTGGTCACTGCGGGTACCCATCGTTCCCATGCAGCCCAAGCAGCCTGTTCGTGTTTCAGAAAAAGCAAACGTCCGAAACTTGCAGCAGAATCCCAAGCAACTCCCGTAACCGAAAGCCAGCTAAGAACAGCTTCGTGAGCTGCCTTGCCTGATCCATGGCTTGACTGCAAAGGTTTCACAATCAATTTGCGGGAATCACACCTTGGGGCTTGTTGTTGGACTTGTGCGGGTGGTTGAACTTGAATCGGAGTCGGAGCCACGGGCGGAGTCTGCTCGTGCTGCTGCTGCTGCTGCTGCACATGCTGGGCGTCGAGCGCGCGCTTCATCTCAAGAGAAGAGACCTGCAATCGTACGCTCGCCATGTCATCTCCCATCTTTTGGATTTCACCCGCTAACCCAGCCACCGTAGTGTTGAGGCTCTTGATGGCACCCATGGTAGTCTCCATCAGCCCCGTCACCCATCCCAGCCCCTGTTCCTGGTCTCCCACATTCTGGCCCTTGGCCCGCACAGGCGAAAGGAACTCGATCGCCGTGTCCTTCTCCTCCTGCTTCTTCAAACGCTCCGCGTCGTCGCGATCTTCGTCCGAAGTAGCATATTGATGATATACTGTACCGGTCCTCCCAGTACCGATACGTACACCTCCAGCTGCTGCACTTGCACTTGAGGCTACACCTGTAGCCTTGGGCTCAGTACCTGTATGGGCTCCTTTCAAATGCTCATTTTCCTCTTTGAAATTCAACCCTGCTCCATCTTGTGGTGAATCATCCTTTGCAGACTCTGGTAGCGTGCCAAGTACATTTGCAGCGTATTCCCGTGAAACAAAGACACCCTTGTCTAAATCTCGATACCGTTGTGCCTTCCCATCCCAAACAACTTTCGATGTCTTCGAAGCAACAGATACATAACCAATGGATTCAACGTCATCCAAGTCGCCTAAAGTAGAAGGCGCTCTAGAAGGCAAATCTTGAGGTCTCTGTACTGCTTGTAGGTAGGGAGGAAGGAATGCAGGTCGGCCGACAGGCTGATCTGCACCATCTTGTGCACCATGTGTTTCCAGCTTCTCAACCTTCCGCTGATCACGAAGTATGTTGAACTTGCTTTGCTTTGAGAACGACATGATTGTATTCGTCCAGAAGAGCTACCAACCGAACTCCGTGCCGCGGCTAGTTAAAGAACATATCCATGGGCTAGCTACACCCGCAAACATGCATAACTTGAGCCAATCCGTAAGGATTGGAATTGACCCAAGTCACGCGAAAACTGCTTCGAAATACTACCGGTCACGTTACCGGTTTTTGGTCTTGCTTAACCCTTTTTATGAAAACAAATCCTGTGCCTTTTACCGCTGCTTTCTTCAAAATAACTCAAATAATACAACGATCGTTTTATAGAGACAAATGAGGGCGTCACGGATTTACGCCCCCCCCCCTGAATTTTCCGGGGCCGAAATACATGTGCGAGTTCTCTTGCTGACAGCTGAATAAGACTTTTCCAGCTACTTAAGGGAAATATAATGGCATGCCATGGGACTCCCAAACACGCCTCACCTTAATAGGTGCGAAAAGTACACGAAAAGAATAACTACAGGGGAATGCATCTTCTTGTTTCTTTTGTATCCATCCTCCCTTCCTTCCTTCTTTCTTCCGCGCTAATCGCTTTGCCACGGTCCTTCGGCTTCCGCATCCGTCCAGTCCTTCGGTCTGGTCCCGCCCCTGACCTTGAACTAAACTCACTACTCTAACAAAATTCAGACTTTCCCTTGCTCGCACTATTCGAAAATTTACTTCATGAAAATATAATTACTGCAGCTGGCACCTTCAATATCTCAATTCGAAAATAATTAACAACAATAAAACAGACTCCACCTTCCGACTCCCGTCTACTCCGCTGTAGGCGCCCGCGTCTCCCAATCAAGTAATTAAGTTCCGCAAAATGACCGCAAATTGCCCTCAAATATCCAACATGACCAGGGGGGCTGGGAATGGGGCATCGTCATAGAAAAACTGAGAAGAAACCTCCATATACTCTCATCGTATCTCCATCCATTTATCCTCGGCCCAATCGCCGCTTCCACATATTCGGCCCAATCGCCGCTTCCATATATCCCATCCACAATCCACTTATATTATACCGCCCAATTTATATTGTAACCACCGTACCGACCCAATCGTCGCTTGATAAATATTGTACGTGGATCTTGTACTGATCGTAGAGCTTGTCTTGATTGTGGATCTTGAAAAGATTGTTGATCTCGCACTGGAATATACGAAATCGATTCCCATTAGCGCTCTTGGTACAAACTGCCGCACCAACGACAGCCTTCAAACCCAAGGGAACGCTAAACGTCTACGCCTTGTATTGCCGGTAATACTGCGACGGAGAGCCGTCAGCCAAATCTCGCATCGACTTCCACCCGAAGCTCTGCAAGTCCTTGTCGACTCCCGCCCAGTAATCTGCGCCGGCGCGAGGAAGGCCATACGCCGCTTTCCTGACACGATGTACCGGAATGCCTCCCTTCTTCGCCAACTCACGTCCAGCCTCCGTCTCGAACTCGATCGGCAACCGCACAAACAAAGGTGGACCACGGTAGTCCTTCTGCAGGTAAGCTCCCTTCAAGTCCTCGAACGTCAACTCATGCCCCTTCGCAAGCTCACAGACCTGGAAAACTCGCGTCTGACACACCGTAGGCGGCTGCAAGATCAACTGCTCGTCCGGCGTGTGGTCCGTCACCCGATTGCCCTTCGCGTCTATGATGTTGTGACCCATCATGCAAAAACGAGCCGCCAACTTCCGCTTTTCCACCAACTCCGCGAACTTCCAGACCCACACGAGAGCACCAATCACGTACAACGGCAACACCTTGACCTTGCCCGCATCGAACGCCTTGACCGCCTCCCGAGCTACGTACCGCCAGTCCAACACTTCGTCGTCCCAGGCCACCTTGAATTTGTCCAGCTCTTTCTTGATCGCCGCAGGCGCCTCCTTCTGTTTCATCGCCTCCTTGTGAGAAATCGACTCCGACAAGCATGCCTCCGGATCTACCGTCTCCTCCTCCGCGTGAACGACAATCTCGACGCCCTTGATGATCTGGTCCTCCTTCTCCGTGCACAACCGCCCGAAATCTCCACACTGTACATCCGTGACGTCCTTGACATCTTCATGCGGGACATCGAGGATGTAGCGAAGCTTTTCACACTTCGTACACACAAAGCCAATGATTCCTCCGTCGTCGTCATCTAGCTCCGCGTCGTTCACCTCCTCGACTTGGTCTCCCAGTGCTTGTGATCGAGCGCGATCTCTGGCATGCAACGGAGGGCGAAAATGCACCTCACGCCAACCCGGTGGGGAGTCGCCAAAAAGATAACCCTGCTGACGCTGAACGCTCTTGGTCATCGCGACTTTCGGTTTCCCACCGACGAAATACACCACCTTCACGGTCTGGTCCGGACCGATCCCTCCAAACATGCCCACCACTGCACGGTTGTTGAAATTTGGAGGATCCTTCGCCGACTTCTCATCCGCCTTTCGTTCGGGGTCCTCTTTTACAAAGGACACTCGCCACCCAAAAGGGCAGAGATGATTGAC